>SLKL01000422.1 GCA_007134625.1 Saprospiraceae bacterium | reverse complement strand
TTCTCCTTCTTCGCCTATTACAGCAATTACAGAATCAACCGGCACCGCCCCCTCTTTCACTCCAATATACAAAAGTGTGCCTTCCTGGTAACTTTCGAGGTCCATGGTTGCCTTATCAGTTTCCACTTCAGCCAGAATATCGCCGGGCTCAATGGTATCTCCTACTTCTTTATGCCAGGCTACAATTACACCCTCTTCCATGGTGTCACTCATTCTGGGCATTTTTAATACTTCTGCCATAGTACAGTTTTCGTTTATTTCAGGCTGCAAAATTAAAAGGTGAGAACCAATTAATAAAATCCAAGCCCAATTATAAGTAAAATAAATGAAAAAAGTGGGAAATAGTTGATTATAGTAGTGATTATTTAGTTGCTGGCTCCTGTTGGCATACCCCACCTTTTTTTGCTAACCACAGAGAGAGTTTATCAAGCCACAGGCATGGCAGAGGACACAGAGAATTCACGAAGGATATTTAGCGTAATGTCATTTCTACGGCTTGATAGATTATCTATGTGGTTCAAAAAAAATCTTCAACTTTCAACTTTAAGAACTTTCAAACTTTACGAACTCAAATATACAGCTTTCAAAAAATATGTACCTTTGCCCACATATTTAATGGCAGTGGCAATAAGCTAACTGTCTTTACTGTTTTTTTCATTATTTTCTCTATCTATCGCTTTAATTCATGAAGGCACTTTTCTATTTTCTGATCAGTAAACAGCTATGGAAGAATTTGCTGATTATGATTTTGGTATCCGTTTTTCTGGTGATTGCAGTAGATCAGGTGCTAAAACTGTACACAAGGCATGGTCAAAAAATCCCCCTTCCCGATTATGTAGGTGAATCCATTACATCAGCCTCAGAAGATGCCGAAAGAAGGACTTTTGAAATAATTATAGCGGATTCTGTGTATATGGTAGGAAGAAGAGGGGGGATAATCCTTGATCAGATTCCCGAAGCCGGGCAGCTGGTTAAAGAAGATCGAAAAATCTACGTTACTACCACTAAGTTTAAGCCCGATATGGTTCGACTTGAGGATTTACCACCATTTTATGGCAGGAATTATGAGCGAACGGCAAGAGTTCTGAATATGGCTCACAGCATAAGGACATCCATAGTGGAAAGGACTTTTGACCCGGGTCCTGAAGGCCATATCATGGGTGTACTTTTTGAAGGTGATACCATTGTTTATCGTGATGAGATGAAAGAAGGGGTGCAAATTCCCATAGGTGGGTCATTGGGCTTTATAGTCTCCCAACAGAGAGGCGGAACAGTTGAAGTGCCGAATTTGGTTTGTAGAACCTATGACGAAGCCGAGTTCATTATCGCATCCTATAAACTAAGAGTTGGCAATACGCGAATGCAGGGCGAAGTCAGTAGTCTCGACAGGGCTTTTGTGGTCGGACAGGATCCCGAATATGCATCTGATGCACGTATAGAGATGGGCAGCCCCATTAATTTGATTTTATCTGAGCAGAAACCCGAGGACTGCGATAATTTTGAAGAATAAGCGCTCTCAGAAAAGTTAACATTAAAATTTGCTATACCTAATGACGTTTATGGCTTGTAGAATTTTATCCACGTTTTGATTTTTATTCTGCATTTTTTCTAATGAATAAGATGAATCCAATGACACACAATGTTCCTTCTTTTGTTTTTTCTTTGAAAAAAACTTATTTGCTTGTTCTTTCGTGCCTTTTGGTTTTTACCGCAGTCAGCACAATAGAACTCAGCGGTCAATCTGAAGAAAACCGAATTCAGCTTACTCCATTGAGCTTTAATGAGAAAAAGATAAAATTAGCTGAACACGAGGAGTCAGCTATGCAACAGCTCTCTTTGAGCAGAAGTGATTTGCCAACTGAGGTAATCAGAATTGATGTGTTATCGGGTGGCAATGAGGAGTATTGCTTTGAATCTCCATCTCCTCTGGAAGAAATAGAGGTGATTTCCAATCTGGAGTGTACTGATATCTCTCATTTTTCCTTCAACATAACAGATAATTGTCTGGAGATCAATGCGGGTAATTCGGGTGGACAGATTTTGACGGACACCCTCTGCCTGCAAATTGAATACAGTTCGGGCAACATGATAGAGTATCTAATAGTGGTCACCATAAGGCCTCTGAGGAATCTGCCTTTTGTAGATGATTTTTCTTACGCCGGTCCAAGACCTGATGAGAATTACTGGACTGATCGTTACGTTTTTGTAAATAATTCGCTCGGTATAAAATCGCGGTCTGTAGGTGTTGCCACTTTTGATGGAATCAATGCAAATGGCGCACCTTACGGTGGTGGCTTCGGTGATGCAGATCATCTGACTTCCACTTTTCTGAATATGAGTTCTGCCATTGAAGACAGGTGTTTTCTCACCTTTTTTATTCAGGCGGGTGGATATGGTTATCAGCCGTCGGCTAGTGAATCTTTGAGGCTTGAGTTTAAAACAGAAGAAGGTGATTGGGTAGAAAAAGCTCAATTTTCAGTGGATGAGTATCCGGCCCGGGATAGTTTTTATTTTGTCTCCATACAGGTGACTTCGGACTATTTTTATCAGGGTTTTCAATTCAGGTTTGTGAATATGAATGACAGAATCGGATTCAGATCCATTTGGAATCTCGATTATGTAAAATTGGGCAATGAGTTTCAGGCAAATTTGATTTTTGAGAATGATATTGCTTTTACCTACAAGCCCTCATCTTTTTTGAGCAGATATACCGCAATGCCATTGAATCAGTTTCAGGGGAATGAAGAGTTAGAGATGGCCGTAGATATTGAAATAGGTCTTTTTAATCATTTTGAACAAAGGAGGCAGGCTGACCCGAGTAATTTGAGGTTTACTGATTTAGAAACGGGGCAATTATTGTTATCTGAAACACTGCTTGAGGTGCCACCGGTAGTTCAGGAAAATCAGCGTGACCTGGACCCGGGACGACATTCATTTATGAATCCTATCCAAAATCTGGCGGGTCTGATAAATAATGTCGTAACAGCTGCCGAAAATGCTGAGGATGAATTGATCATAAGAACTGAATACAGTTTTCAGCAGAATGAAGAGCAAATCCCTGAACTACAGAGAAATAATCAGGTAGTCAGAGATGCCCATTTTCGCCACTATTACGCCTATGATGACAATAGTGCAGAGAGGGGGATAGAGATAATCAGAGCGCAGTCGTCTATACCTGCATTAGCTGTTCAGTTTCATGCTAATACAGCCGATACGCTAAGGGGCATAGGCTTACATTTGCCGCGAATTTTATCCGGAGATGCAAATAAACAATATCGCCTTGTAGTTTGGGGTGCTTCATTGGATGATCCACCACTGTACGAATCCGAGACAATCAATCCGGTTTTCGTGGATACGTATTTTGACAGTATTCAGGGCTTTACGACCCATGCTCTCAAATCTCCGATTACCGGTCAGGATACGGCTATTTTTATTCCCTCCGGCGATTTTTATGTAGGATGGAAACAAATTAGCAGGGCTGCAACTGGTCTATATGTGGGGTTTGATACCAATACTGACAAATCTGAGTACGTATATTGGTTCAATGGTGCTGCATGGTTTCCAATGCAAGATGTTTCTCCGCAAAACAGGGGTGCAATTATGATCAGACCGGTTTTTGGTAGGGAAACGCTGATCAGCACAGATGTAAGCGAATTGCCGCAATATGCGCAAGAGCTACAAGTTTACCCCAATCCCGTCGGGGATAGGCTATTTTTTGAAACTGATTTTGATTCAGGAGGGAATGAGCAGGTGGAAATTTTCAATTTGGATGGAAGGATGTTTTACAGTAATCGCGCAGAAAATAGCGTGGATGTATCTGAACTTCCCGCCGGAATTTATGTAATTGTAGTAAGCAGTGAAAATGGTGTGAGAAAAACTGCTAGATTTATAAAACAATAGAAATGAGCGAAATAACTGTAAAAGAGCTAAAAGAAAGGTTGGATAAAAAAGAGGATATTATCCTGATTGATGTGAGAGAACCTTATGAACACGAGGAATACAACATTGGAGGCCGACTGATACCGCTCGGTGAATTATCCGGAAAGTTGTACGAGTTGGAAGAATTTAAAAACAGTGAGATAGTTTGTTACTGCCGTTCGGGAAATCGCTCCGGAATGGCTCAACACCTCATGCACAATTTCGGCTTTGAAAATGTCCACAATCTCGTTGGTGGAATGGAGGAGTGGAAGAATGAGTTTGATGCTTAGGGATGGTTTGGAGTTTTTCTTTCTCTAATTAGTAGTTTAACCGCAGGGGGCGCAGAGGACGCAGAGGGATTGCATAAAGCCAAAGGCATAACGAAAAAAATTATTAAATCAACCTTGTAATTCTTGATTTAATCGGAATATTATTTTTCAACTTATTAATCTGTGAGAATCTGTGTAATCTGTGGTTAAAATAACCGCTAATGAAAATTTCACCCACCCTTTGATAAATCGACTTTCTTATGTGGTATCAATACTTGCTTCAAAAAAGGACCTGCCAATAAACCCGGAAGAAAAAGTGCAAAGGACTGCAATGCCGGAAATGAAAAAGCTGCGAAAATAGACAACGCAATCAGAGCAATTACTATCAAAGCCTTTGCCAATACGGGAATATTTCCAGTTAATGCTTTTCCATAGTTCAATTCCAAGCCAATAATCAAGCCGAGGACAAAGTAAAAGGCTATCTGAATGTAGAGCAGGTATTCCGGTAGTAAAACAGTAAGTACTGCAGCAATTAATGCAGCAATCACAAGTCTGATAATTAACCATTTGTATTTTTGCATAGCTTCAGAATTAAGTGGAAAATGTAAAGTTAGAATTTTGCCATCTATTTTTCAAAATAGCTTTTAAAGAAAAAGTTCCCAATCAAAAAGATTCAAAAAACCCCGCCCTCCAAAATTTCCATTTATAAGCAATCAAAGGAATACAAACCGGCTCTCCCTTTTCCGCTTTGATGTGGACCATCAGTTGGTTTGCGCCCTCTATCAGTACTGTTTTTTGGGGGTGGAATTTTTTTAACAAGTCTTCCGGATCGACAAAAGATCGAAAATCCTCAGAGTAGATCAGCATGTTCCTATCGAGATCCCGGGCGTCGTAGTTCTGTAAGAACTCAACAAACTCTTTTTTTGCCAAATAAAAAACCACAGTGTTCCCACCCTGAAAGGCTTCAAGTTGTTGGAGATTGTTTGTTTTATCACCTTTTTTCAATTTAAGAAATAACTGTCCCAGTGAATAGGCAGACGGAGAATGCAGATCGTAAATGGTTTTTGCTCTGATATACCAATTTATCTGCGCTTTGATTTTAGCGGCAAAGCTAAGGGGTTTCTTTTTTTCCGAAATTTTCAAAGCCTTATCAATCATTGAGCTGCCACCTGATGGTAAATCTACCCTGAAAGTCAGCAAGAGGGTAGCGGTAAAAATGATAATCCACCCTATCCGTGAAGTTAAATCCTACATTTTCAAACCTCAAAATAGCCTGAAAAGATTGTATCTGTATGGCGATGTATGGGTCGGCCCTAAAATGACCTTGCACACTGTTGCCACTGACCGCAAATCCGCCTAGCCAGGGACGGTAAGTCATAGCTTCATAACCACTGATAAACAATGCATCCAAACCTACCTGAAAATCCAGTGCTTCATCAAAAATGGCCGCCGTTACAGCTACCCGCTGTTTTAAATAAAAATCCGGCATAGCCAACTCCTTGCTGTTTTGTTGTTGCCAGGCAAGTGCTGTATTGAGGATAATCGGTCCGGAATGCAGAGGATTTAACTCGACTAATAATTGCGGAACAGCCAGGGTGTTGTCCCGAATTTCCGGTAGCGACTCCTCATTAAAAAAGGGTAAATTGAAAAGCAAATGCTGCCGGAATCCTGCCACCAAACCGAACCTCTCCCAGTGAAATTCACCACCGAGATAGGAATGTGTAAACTTCGGGAAGGAGTTTTGATAGACAAAACCTTCTGTAGTGGGGTATTGGCTTTCCATCAGGGAGGCCTCACGTCTCAGAAAACCTGCTTCACCCTGCAACCGCATACCTTCCCTAAACTCCAGACTCAATTCTGCATTCAAAATGGCATCACCTCCGTCATCTCCGAGACCCAATTGACCATCGGCACGAACAGTCAGAAAATCGCCGGGGCTGATACCCATTTCAGCTTGTAAAAACCATTGTATGACAGTAAATTCTTCAGGGTCAAATCTTACCCTATGCCGCTGCCACAGTAAGTTTACTGTCAGGTAGTTATTGACTTGCACGCGCTCGCGGTCGAAGATACTTCCAATGGTGATTCCCAACCTCTGTTCCATTGTTCCAAGCTCCACAAATCTCCTGAATCCCCTGTCAGTTTCCAGAAAGGGACCGTAGTAATCAACCGGAGGTGTATTATCCGAGAATTTATAAAAACTATTGCCAAAAGACATATAGTGATTGGCGTAAAAAGGCAGGCGGAGTCCAAAAATTCCCGCTTCACCAATTTTTCGGTAATTGGAAAAATAGGCGGTACGACTTCTTTGCCTTGATTCTGCATTATTCAATACGACCTCCGCAAGGGAGCGATCCTGATCAAAAAATTCCCCTTCTGGAAGGGTATCTACGGCAAGACCTCCGTTTTCATTAGCTAAAACAGCATTGGAGATAAAAGTAAAAAAATTGTGCCAGTTTCCATCCTCGGACCGATGGGCAAAGGTGGTGGAAATATAGGTCTGAAAATTACGCTGACGGTTGTATTCACCAAGGTGGTTGATACGGTGGTATTCTATGCCGAAGTCAAAACCGTCATCAAAACTATTGCTGAATTCTCCTCTACTTCTGTTTTTGTCCTGCTCATTACCCTGCGTGTACATGAGTAGGGAATAAGGTCGATGCTGATAGAGCAATCGCTGATTATCAATGGTTTTAAAATAGGGGCGGTAATCATCTATGCCGCTTCTAAAACCAATATCGCCCGCCATTTTCAATATCATGGGGCGTGCAGGTCCACCGAGATGTCCCGTTCGTGCGTACTCCCAGGGCCCCATCCTCATGGGGTCAAAATGTAGTTCCTCATCTCTAAAACCGGATTCAAGTTGGTTATACTGCCTGAATGGTTGATCGAAAAGGTAAAAATTGACGAACTGTGTATCCTGTTCCACAACAACGGGACGACCGGTAAGCTCCGGCATGGTATCTTGATCTATTTGTTCTTCCTCATCAGGGAAGCCTTGTTGTCCATCGGGCAGGAAAGGGTTTCGATCCTGCGCATCTATTTGTAATGCCCCTAAGAGTAGGAATAAAAAAAGCATCAGGGACTTTCCGAAGGTCGAAAAATCTATTGGTATTCCCCTGATGCTTTTACATGATTTCAAATCCTGATATTTTTGGATCGGCTTATTCTACGTCCATTACTTTGGGATTGATTCCCATAAAGGAATACCCGCCGTCGTGGAATAAGTTCTGCATAGTTACTTTTCGGGTAAAATCAGAGAACATCATCGTACAGTACTGAGCACACTCATCGGCTGTGGCATTGCCTAAGGGCGACATCTCTTCCGCATAGTCAAAAAACTGCTGAAATCCCTTTACTCCGCTACCGGCAGTGGTCCAGGTAGGCGATTGTGAAATGGTGTTTACCCTCACTTTTTTCTTTACGCCAAAATGGTAGCCAAAACTTCGCGCGAAAGACTCCAATAGCGCCTTGGCTTCAGCCATTTCATTGTAGTCGGGAAAAACCCTTTGAGCTGCAATGTAACTCAGAGCAAGAATAGAACCCCAGTCATTCATGGCGTCTTTTTCGTACAAACACTGCATCAGTCTGTGAAAAGATACTGCTGAAATGTCCAATGTCTTTAGCATCCAGTCGTGCTTGAGGTTGGTGTATCCTCTTTTCTTTCTTACGTTAAGCGACATGCCGATGGAGTGCAGTACAAAATCAAGTTTGCCACCCATCGCCTCCTGAGATTGGTCAATCAGCGCATTCAGGTCGTCCATATTGGTCGCGTCGGCAGCAATTACCGGTGCATTTAGTTTTTCTCCCAATTCCTGTATTTTTCCAAATCTCAATGCAACGGGTGCATTGGTCAGGCATATGGTAGCGCCCTGTTCTACGCATTGTTCGGCTACTTTCCAGGCGATAGATTGCTCGTCAAGTGCACCAAAAATGATTCCTTTCTTTCCTTTTAACAGATTGTTTGACATAGAGGTAATTTATTTTAAGTTGATTAATTCCTTTGCATTTTCAATAGCTGCTGTGGACGGTGGATCCGAACTCAACATCACTGCAATATGGTTTATTCTTTCTTCTTTAGTAAGCGATTTTAAATTGGTAATAGTATTTTCTCCCTGTGTTGTTTTATGTATAAAAAAGTGTTGCTCCCCGCAAGCGGCTACCTGAGGTGAGTGAGTTATGACGATAATCTGATGGTTGCCGGCTGTGGTTTTCATGATTTTTCCCATTTTCAGCGCCACATCACCACTTACACCGGAGTCTATTTCATCAAAAATCAATGTGGGCAACTGCATTTTTCCGGCTATGACCGATTTGATGGAAAGGTTCAATCGCGAGACCTCACCGCCTGATGCTACCTGCTTTAAATCTTTGAAATCCATACCTTTATTAGCGGAAAAAAGGAAGGTCACTTCATCCAGACCCGTTTCTGCAGGTTCTTGCAATGGGCTGAGATCGATTTTTAACCTTGCGTACGGCATAGACAATTGCTCCAGACGCTGCATGCTCTGCTTTTGCAAATTTTCGGCAGCTTGCAAACGCACTTTGGTAAGTTTTTCCCCGGCAGTGGTCAACTGCTTTTTTAGCTTCTCCTCCTCTATTTTGAGTCCGGCAATTTTTTCGGACATAGAGGAGTACTCCTTCAGTTTTTCGCTCATAGCATCTCGCAAAGCGATCAGCTCATGTGTTTCTTCCAGCTGATGTTTTTTGAGCAGGCGGTACAACAGGTCAATTCTGGACCTCACCACTTCCAATCTACCCGGTTCAAATTCCAGACCATCGTTGATCATTGAAGCTTCTCTCGAGATGTCTTCCAGCTCTATTTGCACCGATTCGAGTCGCTGCCCAAGTTCTTTACAAGACAGATTAAAATCCCCAAGTCGCGAAAGTCTGCGTACCAGTTCTTTCAAGCGTTCATTCACGCCGTATTGCTCACCTTCCAGTTCGTTTTCAAGAGCAGTAAAAGCGTCCTTTATTTCCTCAAAATTCTCTAATGAGGATAATTCTTCCTCCAGCTCCACAAGTTCATTTTCCTGCAAATCTGCTGATTCCAACTCCTCATGCTGAAAACTCAAAAAGTCAAATTCTTTTGTCGCTTCAGCCTCCTTTTCCAATGTGGCATCCAGTTCGATTCGGATTTTTTTCCATGAAGAAAAAAGGCTTTGGTAGGCGTTTAAAGAATCCTCATCTTCGCTCATGGCATCGAGCAATTCTAACTGATAGTTTTTTCTATAAATATCCAGTCCTGAAAATTGCTGATGGAGATCTACCAAATAGCTCGACAAGTCCTGTAAATCAGCAACACGGGCAGGGGTGTCATTAATGAAAGCCCTTGATTTGCCAGCTGGTAATATTTCTCTTCTTACGATCAATTCATCCGAATAATCGAGATCTTTTTCCTCAAAAAATGGCTGTAACGCATACTCTCCTATTTCAAAAATAGCCTCTACAGTTCCCTTTTTACCTTTGTCTTTCAATACACTGTGATCAGCGCGTTGACCGAGGATCAAACCTAAAGCACCAAGTAAAATGGATTTACCGGCTCCCGTTTCACCCGTAATGACATTGAGCCCTTTACCCGGGAAGAAGTCCACTTTTTCTATTATGGCGTAGTTTCTGACAGCTAAGTGCTTCAGCATATTCAATTTAATTTGTTGCAAAAATAGTGTTTTAATGGATAATGGATAATGGATAATTGATAAGTTGGGAAGATGGAAGATGGAAGATGGAAGTGGGAAGTTTTTTTATAGGGTTGATTTTGGTGGGATAGATTAATATTTTTTGGGTATTTGTAATTAGATTTTTTACCGTAGAGCCCTCAGAGGTTTCACTCCCGATTTAATTAATTCAATCTCGGTTACGGGACGGAATGAAAAAAATATGAATGATTAATTGAAAATAGGGAATTCTATATCTCCTTCGTGAATTCTCCAGCAGCAAGAAATCAGAAGCCAGAAGCCAGAAGCCAGCAACCAGAAGCCAGAAGCCAGCAACCAGAAGCTAGTAGCTAACAGCCATCATAATATTTCTTACCTTTGCGGCTCATTAAAGTGAAAAATGAATGGATATTTATAAGGAGGCACTGATGCTTCACGAACATTTAAGAGGAAAAATTAAGATTACCTCCAAGTTTGATGTCAGAACAAAGGAAGACCTGTCTTTGGTTTACTCGCCGGGAGTGGCAGAGCCATGCAGAGAAATAGCAAAAAATCCCAATACAGTCTGGGACTATACCATCAAAAGCAATACAGTCGCTATCGTCTCTGACGGAAGCGCAGTACTTGGACTTGGAAATATAGGTCCGCATGCAGCTATTCCTGTGATGGAGGGGAAAGCTATGCTTTTTAAGAAATTCGCTGCGATTGATGCTTTTCCAATCTGCCTCGATACTCAGGATGTGGATGAAATAGTGAGAACCGTAAAAAATATCGCACCCGTTTTCGGAGGGATCAACTTGGAGGACATCTCAGCGCCGAGGAGCTTTGAGATAGAGGAGCGTTTGCAGGATATAGGTATTCCGGTTTTTCACGATGATCAACACGGTACGGCAATAGTAGTGCTTGCTGCGCTGATCAATGCAGCAAAAGTTACCGGTAAAAAGTTAACTGATCTCAAGGTGGTTATCAATGGTGCCGGAGCTGCGGGGATAGCTATCGCTAAATTACTCCTTTGCATAGACCACAGTAATGATAAATTTTGTGTACCTGTGAAAGAAATAGTACTCTGCGATTCTAAGGGTATTATCCACAAAAGCAGAACCGATCTGAATGATGAAAAGAAAAATACACTTTGGTATTCCAACCCCAACAATAAGACGGGCTCAGTTTATGATGCCATAAAGAAAGCTGATGTCTTCATCGGTGTCAGTGTAGGAGATTTACTAACGGCGGACCACATTAAAACCATGTCGAAAAAGCCTATCGTTTTTGCACTTGCCAACCCAACTCCTGAGATTATGCCTGAAGAGGCCAAAAAGGGTGGTGCTGCAGTAGTTGGAACCGGAAGGAGCGATCTGCCCAATCAGATTAACAATGTGCTGGGATTCCCAGGTATCTTCCGTGGTGCTTTGGATGCCAAAGCCAAGACTATTAGCCCATCAATGAAAATAGCTGCAGCTCATGCGATAGCCGAGTGTACCGGTGATGTCAGTGCGGACCACGTTATCCCTTCTTCACTTAATGAAGCGGTGGGGTATCGCGTAGCAGAGGCAGTGTATAAGGCAGCGATGAAAGAAAAATCGAATTCAGTTTAAGGTGGTTTTGCAACCCTTTATTTCCCTGCTTGTTTAGATAAAAATTACAGCCATGATCGCGAAAAGTCAAAACATCCTTAAGGTCTTTCTCCTGTTGGGGATAGTAAGCTTGTACTCATGTATCGAATTTAAAGAGCCTTTTGAAAAAATGCCTCCCGGGCATTGGCGCGGTCAATTGTATCTCGATCAGCAATCGACCTTTAGACCGGGTATTGGTCAAGCTGATGTCGATCTAAGTGAGATGGCTGAAAAAATTGAGGACAACATACTCCCTTTCCTTTTTGAAGTTGGCTATGACGAAGATGGAGAACTCTTTGCCATTTTTAAAAATGCAGAAGAGGAAGTTTTGGTGACGGACATCTCCTTTGGAACAGACTTGAGTATTGCAAAGGACACTTTTACCATGCGTTTTCCCGGAACGGATAATTTCATAAAGGCGATATATGCAGAAAATATCATGCAGGGCTTTTGGAGTGTTCCGTCAAGAGGTAATTATATCATACCCTTTGAGGCTTTTTATTCGAAAAAGAATCGTTTTGAATTACCACTTGCTGCGAGGTCTGAACCTCAAATTGATATCGATGGAAAATGGAGAGTAACCTTTAATCCCGGCGAGGAAAACGAAAGGACATCTATTGGTGAGTTCCGTCAGGATGGCACTAAAATTACCGGAACCTTCATCAATGACGCCGGCGACTATCGCTATCTCGAGGGAGTGGTTGAAGACGATAAAATATGGTTATCCTCCTTCGATGGGGTTTTTGCTTTTCTTTTTGGAGCGAAAAAATCAAAAGAGGGGA
>SLKL01000130.1 GCA_007134625.1 Saprospiraceae bacterium | reverse complement strand
GAAGGCATCATTAAGGAAATCAATAAAATGGTGATCAATTTACCTGAGGGCAGCAAGTCTATTTCCGAAAGTATGATTAAAAAGTACGTTGGCTTGTCTCGAAAGTACAGCGTTTTTGAATTGCAAAAATCTATGGCTTTCGGACAGTGGGAGAAGTCTTCTGAGATCGCCTATTTTATGAGTCAGGATGCTAAGAGCAATCCTATATATATGGTTACCGGTGCCCTCCATAATTGTTTCTCCCGTATCTACAAAGTGCATTCCCTGAAAAGGCGAAATGATCAGGAGGTGGCAAAAGCACTAAAATTAGGACATGCTTTTTTTGCAAAAGAGTATGTGGCTGCAGCCTCCAATTTTAGCAGACCCAAATGTGAAAGGGTTTTTGATTTGCTTTTCCAATATGACCTTAAATCCAAGGGCATTCACTCTCCGACTGTTGACGAAGATGAGTTGCTTCGGTCTTTGGTGGGGGACATTTTAATTGTGGGAGCTGCCAATGAAAATTAGTCTGATTGACAATTACGATTCCTTTACCCATTTGCTCTTGAGGTTAACTGAGGAGGCAACGGGCGTTAGTCCGCATTTGATGAAAAATGATCAAATTGCTTACGATATACTCGCTAAATCTGATTTGCTTATCCTTTCACCCGGACCGGCACTCCCCAAAGACAGTGGACAACTTATGGAGGTCATTGATCGCTATCATGGCTCTAAACCCATTTTGGGAGTCTGTCTTGGGCATCAGGCCCTTGCACAATACTTTGGCGCAAGTTTGAAAAACTTAAATACTGTTACACATGGTATTAAAAGCCGTGTCAGAATACTGGACAAAAGCGGAATTTTTAAAAAAATGCCGGAAATCATTGAAGTTGGCCGTTACCATTCCTGGGTGGTCGATGAAAAGACACTTCCGCCTTGTCTTGAGGTGACTGCAAGGGATGAGGAACATGGCTTGATTATGGGTATAAAGCATAAGGAATTACCAATTCAGGGGATTCAATTCCACCCGGAGTCTTTTATGACAGAGATGGGGGTGGAGATGTTTAGGAGTATTTTGGTGGTTCGGGAGTGAGGATTTTGTACCCGCGTTTTTATTTTCAGTGTGCGAATGTAGGTATCGAACAGTTATCTATTCTTTTGCCACTCAATCTGAGGGCGAATTATTTGGTCGCTGACCAGTTCTACTGCTCTATCTGATAGTTCAAAAATGGTTCGCATACATTAAATGGTTAGTTGATTGATCAAAAATATAAAAAAATGATCAATGCATTAACCATTTTAAAGAAAAGGCTATGATATAAAAATTTTGTGGCTTTAAACTTACCAAAATGATCATTCCTTGCTAACAGCCTATTTTTTTATATTCTTTGTAGTCTACAGGCTAGTAAAAAAGCAATACCTGATTCATGTTCACTTACTTTTGAATTTTGGATATTCAATTAACTAGTGTTTGTCGAATCAAAAAAAAACTACTGAGTTAAACCTAATAAGTTTTACCCATAAAACCCTAAATCTTCCTGTATTAGAAAAATTGGACCTTCTTGATTTTTTTGAGGATCTCTCGTCCTAAGACGAGACCAAAAAAGAAAGCTACTCCTGCTATGCTACCAGGACTTAGTCTTGTTAAAAAAATCAGATAGGGTTTCCAAAACTCCTAAAGGTTATCGAGCCAGTCGAAATAAGGTTTGCTGCATGAGCAGAATTTGGTTCCCCAATAGTATATATCACAGCCTAAGAAAATTAATTTTCTTTTCTCTCAATTATCGTCTCGTTTCTGCTTAGCTAATTAAAGAATTCTAACTCTATCGAATAAACTTATTCCTTAAATCACCTTACTTTGAATCCTAATTTCCTCTAAATCCATTTAATCACTTTTGATTAACTTTAGCCCTCAAAAAAATTAAGAAATGAAATACTTATTCCTACTGTCTATTTTCCTTTTTACTTTTCAACAGGGTTTCGCTCAGGATCGGAATTTTGATTATCTGGATATTTTTGACTTGCAAATGGTGGCTGACCCACAGATTTCTCCGGATGGCGAACAGATTGTATATGTCCGGCATCAGTTTGATATAATGGAGGATAAGCGATATACCAATCTTTGGATTATCAATTTTGATGGTAGTAATCATCGGCCTCTGACGAGTGGCAAGAATAATTATTCATCCGTAAGGTGGTCGCCTGATGGAAAAAGAATTGCATACATCACAAACGAAGATGGGAAGTCCGAAATATTTGTCAGATACATGAAGACAGGCGAGGTGGCTTCAATTACTAATTTGCAATATGGTCCGTCTGATTTGAGCTGGCATCCTGAAGGTAAGTATTTGCTTTTTTCAAAAAGAATTCCCCAAAGTCGTCCGTCTATTGCTTCAATTCCCTCAGCACCCTCCGGTGCCAATTGGTCCGATCCTGCAGTTGAAATAGAACACGTACGATATCGGGCAGATGGAAATTTTGGTTTTGTTCGGGAGGGATTCAGGCAGTTGTTCATCATTTCGCCTGAAGGAGGGGCACACCGACAAATCAGTTCAGGAAACTCTAATCACAACTCTGTCAGCTGGGCTCCGGAGGGGAAGTCCGTTGTTTTTACCTCTGATAGGAGTGGAGAAGAGGACCTGATCCCCAACAGATCTCATATCTACGAACTCGATATTTATTCAGGTGAGTTGAATCAGCTAACAGAAAAAGCAGGACCACATTCCGGACCGGTAGTTTCGCCAGATGGATCCCGAATTGCTTATGTAAGTTTTCAGGACAAATTCAAAGGTTATCAACAGCGATTTGTGTATTTAATGCAAAGAGATGGTTCCGGACAAAGAGTTTTAACTGAAAATACGCATTTCGATCCTTCTTCTCTTAGCTGGTCCTCTGATAGCCGGAATGTCTTTTTTAGATATGATCATGAGGGAGACAGTAGAGTAGGGAGTCTTAATCTCGATGGCGGTTATTTTGATGTGGCCACCGGACTGGGTGCACCTACTATGGGCAGACCCTATGGAGGTGGTAATTACACTGTATCGAAAGACGGAAGAGTAGCCTTTCCAAAGGTCACAGCCACCCGAGCTCCTGAATTAGCAGTCGTTCAAGTTGGTAGAAATGATTCAAGACTAATAACGGACATTAATGGTGAATTCTTTAAATCAAGAATAGTAGGAGAAGTAGAGGAGTTTTGGGTGCAGTCTTCAACAGATG
>SLKL01000144.1 GCA_007134625.1 Saprospiraceae bacterium | reverse complement strand
GACCATCCTCTCTGCTAAATCACGAGTTATGGTCGCCATTATATCACCCTCTTTATTTACCGGGATATAAAATGATTGTCCATCATCAAAAATTTCTGAAGAATCTCTATCAAGAGCGGCGACAACCAAACCTACGTTGTTTCTACCATCAAGCAAAGCATTATAAACTCTAAATCCTTTAACAGAGTCCGTTACTCCATATAGTTGGGTAATTAATCTGCTATTTACCTCAATTGAGTCAAAACCGACTGTCTGTTCAAGGGGCGGATCTGACTCAGCTTCATCTCCATTGTCTTTTCCATTGTCATTTTCACCAATATTACCGGCAACAATCCAAACAATTAATACAACTGCTAATAAAATAACTAAATACCAAATTCGAGACATGACTAAAATTTTAATGATTAAAACTTAGGGCAGTCTTTTGTACAATGTAACGGCAAAGATTAGCCCCAGGAATTCAAAAAATTACTCAAAAATCAAAATCAAAGATTTATGAATTGCAATTAATACGACAATAAATTAGGCAATACTTATTTGCAAATGTAAAAACTTTACCGAAGATTGCAAGTAAAAATGAAAATTTTATCGAAAAAACAATAATTTAGTTCTCAAACATCAGATCCAGTTACTCGTTTTGGTAATCTTTTTCAGTCAAAAAAACTAAATACTCAATTTTGATAGTTTCAGCTATTGCAGATTTAATTTATATTTGCCATGTATTTTATTTACAAAAACAAGAAAATAACCCATGTCCCATCCAATCCCCCTCTTCCTCCTCTCCCTCTTCCTCCTCACTGCCTGCAAAAGTCAGGTGGAGGTGCAAGATCAATTCCTGATGAATTATCAGGAGTTTTGTGGATATGCCTATGAAGGGGAAGCGACCATCAACAAACTTGCGAGCGGAGCTTTATTTGAAGGTAAGCGATTGGTGATGATTCTGGAAAGTTGTACTGAGAAGGAGGTGCGCATTCCTTTTCATGTGGGGGATGACCGTTCGCGGACGTGGATAGTTCAGGAGAAAGATGGAGTGCTTCACCTGAGTCATGACCACCGCTATGAGGATGGCACAGAACATGAAGCTAATTTTTATGGTGGATATGCAGATGAGCGTGGCACAGAACATTTACAATATTTCCCGGCAGATGATAGAACGATTGAGGAAAGACCCATCCGCATAATTAATACCTGGTCCAAGGAATTTGATCTGGAAGAGAAAAAATACTACTACCGACTGTATCAGGAGGGTGAACTCCGGTTTGAGGTGGTTTTTGACTTAAATAGGCCCATGACTTCGGATTAGCTTAAAACCTTCTTTTCACTCATAAAACAAGGAATAAGTCTGTGTTTTTTTAAAGATGGCTCATTTTAAAATTTACCATCTTTTTCACCTGTATTTTCTTTAAAAAAAATCCAAATAAGGTATTTTTTACTTCAACATTTAACAAAAGTCACTAATTCAGCTATCTTTGACCTTCCATTTTTAAATCAAAATCTTTTAGCATGTTTAATTTTAAGTATCTATTGTTTTTTGCTGTTTCATTGAGTATCCTTACAGCTTGTAGTAAAGATGACGACAATGGCGGCTCAGCTAGTATTATCGGAACCTGGGAAGTTGAATCTATCCAATTAACTGTTGCGGGAGAAACTTTCGATGAATTAGAAGAAATATTTGAAGATTGTCCGGGTGAAGGTCAAGGTATATCAACATTTAATGAAGATGGGACCGGAATTGGAGAGTTTAGATGTGATGGTGAGCTAATTGAAACCTATAATTTTGAGTATGAGCTTTCGAGTGACAGAAAAAAACTGAGCTTCACTGAATCAGGCGACACTTTTAATTACAATGTAGATCAATTAACTTCTTCGAGAATGGTACTTTCCTACGAGGAGTCTTTCTTTGGGATTACCTCTAAGGTAGTTGAAACTTGGGTTAGAAGATAGTATAACTCTAAGTATCGATTAAAACTGGTTTAGTGGATTTTAATTTTTGCCCGATTCACTAGCAACTTAATAAAGTATTCGAGTCCACTCTGAAATTTTCAGGGTGGACTCTTACAATACAATACCGGAGTAATCATTCTATTTACGGTCAAACTTTTACGCACCAACTAAATGGGGCAAGCTTTTCAACTTTATAACCTTCCAACCAAAATCAGCATTCCTCAAAGCTGATTTACTGACTAATCCAATTTTTGCTCTCAGTAGATTATTTTCCCTATTTTTGCCCAAATCATTAGCTAATGGGACTGGGTACTGTAGATATTGTTATCATAGGAGCGTTTTTTCTCCTGACTATCCTAATTGGTCTGCTTACTGCTAAAAAGGCGGGTAAGGGATTTAATGAATACTTCCTTTCCGGGAGAAATATGCCCTGGTGGTTGTTGGGTATATCCATGGTGGCAACCACTTTCTCCGCAGATACCCCCAATCTGGTCACTGATATTGTCAGAAAAAACGGCGTTTCGGGAAATTGGGTCTGGTGGGCATTTCTACTGACCGGTATGCTGACTGTTTTTGTCTATGCCAAACTCTGGAGAAGATCGGGAATCTCAACTGATCTGGAATTCTACGAATTGAGATATGGTGGGAAAGGTGCAGCTTTTTTACGTGCTTTTAGAGCTATTTATCTCGGTATCATCTTTAATATACTTATACTGGCCTCCGTTCTGCTGGCAGGGATCAAAATAAGTTCCGCCATGTTGGGATTAGGTCCCGTGGAAACGGTGATCATAGTTTCAGTAATCACTCTGATTTATACCATTCTAGGTGGTTTGAGATCGGTAATCATTACAGATCTTTTCCAATTTGCTATTGCGCTTACCGGGTCTATTCTGGCAGCGATATATATTCTGGGACTTCCGGAAATAGGTGGATTAAGTAATCTGCTCGAAAGACCTGAGTTGGAAGGCAAATTAAATTTACTCCCTGAGTTTTCAGATAGAGAAGCATGGATTGCGCTTTTGGTAATACCCTTAGCGGTGCAATGGTGGGCGGTGTGGTATCCGGGAGCAGAACCGGGTGGTGGTGGCTATATCGCCCAACGGATGTTGTCCGCTAAAGATGAATCCCATGCAGGAAGAGCAGCCTTATTGTTCAATATTGCACACTACGGTATCAGACCCTGGCCCTGGATATTGATTGCATTGGCGTCGCTTATCATTTTTCCTGATCTCGATGCATTGAGAAGTGCCTT
>SLKL01000385.1 GCA_007134625.1 Saprospiraceae bacterium | reverse complement strand
ATCAGCACCCTGTCTGAGCGAATAAATAAAATACCAACCAAAAAACGCTCCGCCCAAATGAGCAAAATGTCCACCGGTGTTGATATTATTCGCTATAGATACCAAATCCATAATCAGCACGACCAGAACTATGTACTTCAGTTTTACATTGCCGAAAAGGATCAATCTCATTTGATAATCCGGTGCCAATGTACCCGCAGCAACAACTATAGCCATTACGGCACCTGACGCCCCCATAGCAAAATAAGCAGAGGCGGTAAACATCGGCAACAGGTTAGCAGCAGCGAAAAACGCCAAACCACCGGCTAAGCCACCTAATAAATAAAGGGGGAAAATCTTATTGTCTCCTATAAAATCACCGATAATTCTCCCAAACCAATAAAGGAACAGCATATTCCAGAGAATGTGCCAGAAGCCCTCGTGAAGGAACATACTCGTGATGACAGCCCAGGGATGAGTGATATTGTGCCACCAATTGTCCGATATACTCAGACCGTGAAGAATGGTTCTGTAAATTTCCGGGACTTCTCCAGCATTTGATGCGACAAGAACGAGCTTTACAAGATTGATAGCGACAAAAATGGCGATATTAATAAGGATGATGCGGGTAACCATATTACCCTGCCTGAACTCGCGCTTTAAATCTGTGACTATCGAATCGAACATATCTCTTTAACGCATTGAATGGTCTAAAGTTTTGAAGGAAATTTGCTCCAGTACAAAATTAATAAAAACCCAAATAATGCACCACCCAAATGGGCGAAATGAGCTATACCTGAACTCATTCTGCTAAGCCCTAAAAACAACTCGAGAACAACCAAAAACACTACAAAATATTTTGCTTTTATGGGTATAGGAGGAATCAACAGCATTAATCTGGTCTCAGGGAACTTGACCCCAAAACCAAGCAGTAGTCCAAAAATGGCTCCACTTGCACCCAGCATTGGAATATTGATCTCCCAGACAGGTCCACCGAAGTGGTATATTTCCAGATATTTTACAAACAAATGTAAAAGCAGTGCTCCAAAACCACAGAAAAAATAATAGAACAAGAATCGTTTTGGACCCCATAAAGTCTCAAGTGGCGGCCCAAACATGAACAACACAAACATATTGAAAAACAAATGGGCTATGCCGGAATGCATAAACATGTGGGTGATGATCTGATAAGGTCTGAAAAATTCAGATGCAGGAAAAAACATGGCCAATTGAAGCCTGCCCCAATGTGACAGCTCTGTCAACTGCCCACCCACTAATCGGTTCATTGTACTGGCAGCAGGGTCTGCCATGAAGAAAATGGTAACCACAAATAAACCAATATTCAAAATCAACAGATGCTTAACCACATCAGTTACTCGGTACATATTTTTATTTTTTAAACAAGTTAGCTAAGCGGGTTGCATCCAATAAAATACTCGAAGAGGGGTACAATGAATCTGAATCTTTTCGATTATTGAGACAACTGTCCACTAACAGATGCATTTCAGTCTCCGACAATTGTTTATAGGATTTTATCCTGAGTGCTTTGGCAAGTGATTGAGCAATTCGCTTTTTCACTTCCTTCAGTTCACCCGTCAATCGGTAATTTTCCAGCAATCGATTCAATAATTCATCCGGATCCGCATCATCGCTCCATATTGAAGGCAATCCATGGATAACAAAAGTATTTCCTCCAAAATGTTCCAGTTGAAATCCGGTATTTTGCAAAAAGGGCAATAACTCCTCCAGTATAGGTACTTCAGCCTGTGCCACTTCTACCGTCTGTGGAAAAAGTAAATTCTGAGAATTCCCCGATTCATTTTCTATCGAAACCAAAAACTGTCTGTACAACATTTCCTCGTGGGCTTTAAGCTGATCGATCAACAACAAACCATCCAAGGTCTGAACTGCTACAAAACGCTTCAGCACCTGAAAGACCTGACCGTAACCGCTCGTCTGTTCATTGCCATCCACTGTATGTTGAAAAGCGGAAGGACCTTGCTCAATTTCTTTTCTTACCCCTTCAAAAATCTCATTCCAGTTTTCCGCACTATCCTTTTTTTCACCGGGTGGTCTATAAGCCGGACCGGATGAATCAGATCCTGTTCCGGTCTTTGTTTTTCCCGAAAAAGAGCCTCCTGAAGTTCTAAACATTTCCTGACCGCCGAGTTCAGCATGCCCCATTTCACTATCAAAATCCAATGTAGGCGTTAGCTGATGTTTTCCCAGTCCATGTCTGACGGTCACTCTGATGAGATTGTACATCATGCGCTCATCCTGAAATTTAATTTCCTGCTTAGTGGGATGCACATTGACATCCACCAAAGAGGGATCCATCTCGAGAAACAGAAAATAGGAAGGTTGCTCATCAGCTTGCAATAAGCCCTCATACGCACCCTTTATCGCGTGGTGCAGATAGCCACTTTTGAAAAATCGTTGGTTTAAAAACAGATATTGATCCTTACGGGATTTTTTACAGAATTGCGGCTTTACCCCAAATCCGGTCAATTTCAAAAAATCAGTTTCTTCTTCAATGCGAAACAACTTGTCCGTAAGGTTTTTACCAAAAAGGTTGACAATCCGTTCTTTGGTATTCCCTGCCGGCAAGCGCATCATTTCCTTGTCATCATTAAAAAGAGTAAAGGAAATTCCCGGAAAACCAAGGGCAATTCGCTCAAATTCCTGAATGATACGCCTCAGTTCCACTTTTTCCGACTTCAGAAATTTTCTCCTCGCCGGTATGTTGTAAAAGAGGTCCTTGACCGAAATAGAGGTCCCTGGAAGTCCAGCAAATGGCTCTTGTTGGACCACTTCCGAACCTTCAATTCTGATGAGCGTACCCAGATCAGAATCAGGCGATTGGGTTGTCAATTCTACTCTTGCTACAGCAGCTATAGATGCCAATGCCTCACCCCTGAATCCCATGGTTTTTATAGAAAAAAGGTCGTCCCCTGAGCTGATTTTACTGGTTGCGTGTCTTTCAAAAGCAATTCTTGCATCTTCCGCACTCATTCCCTTACCGTTATCGACTACCCTGATGAGCAACTTACCCGAATCTTTGAGAATCAGCTGTATTTTATCGGCTCCTGCATCTATGGAATTTTCCAATAACTCCTTCACTACAGAAGCCGGACGCTGAATGACTTCGCCCGCTGCTATCTGATTGGCTACATGGTCAGGTAATAACTTAATTATGTTGTTCATCAATGACCTTTAGGTT
>SLKL01000391.1 GCA_007134625.1 Saprospiraceae bacterium | reverse complement strand
TCAGTGGTAATTTTTTTATAACTTACAGTTTCATCGACAACTGATGTACCAATGAAACCTACTTTCGAATTATTCATATTGATGGCGATAATTTTATTGGGATTCGGCATCCAATTGCAATCTCAGGTGAATACCGCCGACTATAATCATAAAGTTTACGAAGCAGAGGAGTTTATCTTATCTGAGGATTACTGCACTGCGGCTGAACTATACAATAGTCTGCATACTGAGTACTCATTGTTTAACGGTGACTTGCATAATGCCCTGATATGTGCTTTGTTATGCGATAATCAAGAACTGATAGAAAAATTCACTTTACATATTTTAAAAAGGGACGCATCTCTGCAGTATTTCAAAACTAATTTTAATGAGTTCGATTTTTTTAATTCTCCAAGCTGGGATTCACTAAAATCAAGAAAGATAGAATACACCTATCAGCCTGAAATAAGAGCGCGGGTTAGAGAAATGGTAAAGATTGATCAGGCAGACAGGATAGATCCATCTGTGCGACAATTGAATGATTTCAAAAACCTGATTACACTGGGTGAAATTATGGAAGAATTTGGCTTCCCAACTCAGAAGCATCTGGGGTTGGACTATCTTGGAACCACTGACCGAAGAGAATACAATAGATGGTTTAGGCTAATTATGATTCATCTCACTAAATTGATGCCATGGGATTTTGGCGAACTGCTTCATCAATTATATTTTGACGGCATTATTTCTCGTGGTCAATTTGTATCACTCTTTCCTGAAATAAGGTTTTGTGACCAATCACCTATTACCTGTATTCCACATCCGGCAACTAATTTCTTGATGCTGGACGATATCCTTTTGTCATGCAATGAAGAATTGAGAAAAGAAGTAAATGATACCCGAGCGTATTTTTACTTAGATACGGTAGAATCACAACTAGAAAAATCGATTTTCAGAAGAAATTCACCTTATCCATGGAGAATAGGACAGGTATTTGCTGTGTTCCACTATAATGCTGAAACAGCAGGTCTTGAAGAGAGAGTTGAAGGTTTTAAAAAAGACGGCTTGGTACCGGTTGAGTATTAATTTTAAAGGTTGAGAAGTTTATAGGTTTAAAAGTGTAACTAATTGAAAAGTGCCAATCTTGTGCGGAGTTGAAATGACGAAAAAGATTTAAAATTGAAAATGTGAAGGGTAAGAAGGGTCTTAATCAATTAGAAATTTCCCTCTTTCTGGGTGAAATCCCCAATAAATGGGGATGTGGCTTTAGCCCATCCTCCTAAAATAAAATGCCATATTTCGGCTTTAGCCAAAGACAAGAATTATTTGTTAATTTGTCAATTTTCAATCTTCAATCTTCAACTTTCAATTAAAATTCACTCCCCCTCCCACAAATCAGCCTCAATGGCTTCATCGCGATTGGCCAACTCCCATGCCAAGTGAAAAATATGCCTGGTGACTGCCGTCATGCTTTCGTAGTCAATTTTATCCGGGGTGTCTGTTGACTTGTGATAGTCCTCGTTCAAGCCATTAAAAAAGAAAATAGCCGGTATGCCGTTACGGGCAAAATTATAATGGTCTGACCTGAAATAGTACATATTGGGGTCATTGGGGTCATTGTAAGTAAAGTCAAGATGGACATCAGAGTACTTTTCATTTACTTCCAGCAGAATCTCATGGAATTCCGTACTTAATCTGTCAGACCCTATAGGATAAATATATTTGTTGATTCCGAGCTCCTCGTGTTTAGGGTCCACTCTTCCAAGCATATCAATATTGATGTTGGCTATGGTATTTTCAAGAGGAAATATTGGATTTTCTACATAATAAGCAGAGCCTAACAATCCTCTTTCTTCACCTGTCAGCAAAATAGCCAAAATAGACCTTTTGGGTCCGTCACCATTTTCCTTAGCTATCTGAAAAGCGCGGGCCATCTCCATCACTGCTGCAGTTCCAGAAGCATTGTCGTTGGCTCCGTAAAAAATCTCATCTTCGTTATACCCAATATGGTCGTAATGCGCTGATAAAACAATGAGCTCATGTTTTTTATCCGGGTCAGTTCCTTCTATGTAGCCGAGTATATTGTCATCCTTAATGAGAATGTGATCTTTGATGAGATTGATGGAGAGATCTACAGCATATCTTTTGCCTTTAAATTCTTCTGTAGCTGACCCCTCAGATAAATCATCAAAAAGTTCAGGTACCAGTTTCTCTGCAAAAGAACTTGAAACGTGGATTATATTGGGCTGTCCTTCCGTTGGTTCAATTGGAGTTCCCGGTCGCAGTGGTCTGACAAGACTTCGCCAGTTAGACCGCATAAAGTTTCTTAACTCCTTCTCCACAAAAAGGATTAAATCTATACCTGATTCTCCGGCAAGAATCATTTGCTCAGGAGATGGAACAGGTAGTTCTTCAGTTTGAAAAATTAATAAAGCTTTCTGACCTTGATTATCCGACGAAAATTTTTCACCAACTTCCTTTGTAAAGTTATGATCACTAATGATAAGTTCAGAGATTGACCAATTTTCCATGTTCTTATTGTCTTTTGGAATTGCCAAATATTCCCACCTGTTCCGCATGGTAACAGAGTCATTAATTATAATCTCACTTTCGTCCCATCTCAACCAATCCACCCTCATAGTTTGCCTGTAAGTGGTGTCCCCAATTGCAGGAATACCCATTTCAATCAGATGTCGCTCTATATAATTGCCTGCCATTATACCTCCGGGCTCTCCCGTATCGCGTCCCTGCATACTATCCGCTGCTAAGGCATACACATGATGTTTTAGATTTTCCAATTCAATAAAATCAGCATATTTTAAATGATGAGCACGCTTATTGGAATCGTTGGATTGCTGACTGATTAATGCTGTTTGAAAAAACAGAAAAGTACTGATTAGTATCAGGATGTATTTTTGCATGGAATTTATTTTTTTTAAAACAAAACGAATAGAACTGTACAAAGTATTGACTGTTTAAACATTTGGTACTCGTCTTTTAATAGACAAAAAGCTGAAAATAATCCGTCTTTTATCTATTATCATAGCATCCCTTCGGGATTCCATTTTTTAACTATCTCCATTCTACAATCCTATCATCCTTTCAGGATTTTTAGGCACCATTCTCTTGAATTCTCATAATTTCAGCAATTAAGCTAAATCGATCGATAAGAGATTTCTCAAGAATTATTAAACTATCAATTTAGTTAGAACCCCGAATGGGGTGATATGATTGTAGAAATCATAATTCACATTAAAATCAAACCCTGAAAGGGTGACATTGTTCCTCTTTATAAACTTAAAACACACGACCACTCACTAAAAACTTGAACTCACCTAGAAATTCAATTTAAAAATACATGCTTAAGATTAGAAGTGAATGAAGCTAACATCAACATTCAAAACCCAATCCTCATCAACAACTAATCTTATCCACCCTTCGCTGATGCCTGCCACCCTCAAAATCTGTTTCCAGAAAAACTTTTACCATTTCAGCAGCGACATTAAAATCAATAAATCTCGCAGGTATGGCCAAAACATTGGCGTTGTTGTGTCCACGTCCAAGTGCGGTCAATTCAGGATTCCAGCATAGTGCTGCTCGTATTTCCGGGAATTTATTAGCAGTCATAGCGACTCCATTTCCGCTACCGCATATAACGATACCGTAAGTAGCTACTCCGGAAATAACAGTTTCTGCGACTTTTTTGACATAATCCGGGTAGTCAACAGACTCCTCACTGAAAGGACCGTGATCAATTACCGAATGACCCCAATCAGAAAGTAGGGAAATTATTTTTTCCTTGTATTCAAAACCGGCGTGGTCACCTCCTATTGAAATTGTCATTAAATTGATATTTTTATTGAATAAACTCTTCTACCAAACCACGGATTTCCTCCTCAAAAGCAGGGTCTTCGAAATCACCTAAGTACATAAAAATCTGCTGAATTCCTGATCGGTAATAATTCATATCTCTTGTAAATCCTGCCTGTTGCGTATGCCTATCCAATGAATTAAAAAACAACATATACTCCCTTGTAACTTCAGCCAGCTTTCTGGTATGTTCTTTAGCTTCATCATGTGCGCCGGATGAGGCGATCATCTGGATAAATGGAATAACAGCAGGGTCATAAGTAAAATTCATATGTGGAAATCCTCTGAGATAGGCTCTCCCAATATCAGCAGCCATATCGTATTCTTCTCTGTCCATTAGCGTCATTCCCGTCCTCATCATAGTTAATCTGTGAGCTTGAGTAGCAGCCAAATAAGAGCGATCCACAAACACATTATACTTATCAAAATTACCCCATCTAAATACATTAGTAAATAAATCATGACTTCTCTCTGTATTGACTCTTCCAAAACCATAAATTGAAAGCGATCTGTCAGATTGCGACCTAAATGGTACAAGTCTTAATCCTAAGCCCTCCAATTGTAGATAGTCATCAAGCCCCAAAATCTTATCAGGCCTTGCTGTAACTGAGAAGTAAATTGGTCGGTCGTAAAAATTAGAATTAATAATGTCCAGTACTGCTAATTCATCCTTAACCAAAAATTGCCTGTCAGTAAGGTCGATTTCAATGCGATCAACGATATTTGGAAGCTCTGAACGATCTGCCAAACCTGCTGCAACAGCTCTTTCTCTATCAACCGGCAAATGTATTCTACGAGTTGGCAAATAGCTCTCTACTGTCCTTGATGAGGTGCGGAGCGGGTTATCTGATCCTATGAACTCCAAAACACTTTGCAAGGTCATATCCCTTTCTCTGCCGTCAGGTGAATGAAATAAAGTTTGATTTCTTCGACTACCTAGATAAGCATCCTCTGAAATAGTAAAATTAATTGGAGGTGATTCGTTAATTTTTCTCCGCTGTTGATTGATATACCAATCAACAGCAATGAGACTCAGGTTGACCACTCTAACATCCCGCCTGATTCCCTCTACTTCCTGCGCATACCACAGCGGATAAGTATCGTTATCACCAAAGGTAAAAATGATGGCATTGGGTTCACAACTCATCAGGAAGTTGTGTGCATAATCTCTCGCAGCCGTTATTTTACTTCTGTCGTGCTCTCCGTAGTTCTCTGTGAGCATGAGCAAGGGCGCTATCATCACCAGAGCAGATGCTCCTATTGCCAGGATTGTATCCTTGCCCTTTATTTTTTCTTTTAATATCTGATACAGACCAATCACACCCATTCCTATCCACATACAATAAGTGAAGAATGAGCCGACAAGTACATAATCTCTTTCCCGCGGTTCCTGAGGCGGCTGATTGGAGTAAAAGATGATCCCAATCCCTGTAGTGAGGAAGAGGATCATTAAAGCCGAGAATTCTTTCTTCCGTTTTCTGAATTGAAAAATCAACCCAAGCAAACCAAACAAAAAGGGCAGCATGTAATACTTATTTTTTGCTTTATGCTCTCTCATGTCCTGTGGCATCATGGATTTATTATAAAGGCGAAGCTCGTCTAATGGAGTGATTCCACTTATCCAATGACCATTAGCAGGATTCCATGATTCCAGTCCCTGAGCTCCATTTTGTCGCCCACTAAAATTCCACATAAAGTAGCGCCAATACATCCATTTGATCTGATAATTCCAGAAAAAATTGATGTTATCAGCCATATTAGGTGTTCCTGTTTCTTTATCCAGCCATCTTCTGTATTGATTGGCTCTGTCGGTATGCCCCATTCGGGGGAAGAGCATTTTATCGTTATCGGCATATACCAGAGATATCCGCTGATCAATTGGTTCGTAACGATCTCCCAATCTGACATATCGATCTTCAAAATTAGCACTGATAGCTTGTGCATCGAAGTGAGGACCCCTGAATAGTGGTCTTTCACCATACTGCTCTCTATTCAGGTAGGACAACAACCTCACAGGATCTGTAACATCAGTCATATTTACCGGAGGTCCTGCATTTGCTCTAATGACCACCACACCAAAGACTGAATAAGCTATTACTAAAAGCGTTGTGGCAGTAGTGATATAATGAACAAGTTTATTCCCATTTTTTGCAGCCCAATAAAAACCATAGAAAAGTATTCCGGCAATTAGGAGAATGGTCGGAATTATACCGGAGTTAAACGGTAATCCAAAACTGTTGACAAAAAGCAAATCAAACTGTTTCCAAACATTTGGAATACCGGTAATTATTACACCTTGAACCAAAAGGATCATTGCAGAACCTACACCGAGAGCAGCAAACCCTCCGAGCCAGGTATGATTTTGATATTTTTTAAAGTAGTACAAAAGAGCAAGTGCCGGAAAAGCAAGCAAACTCAATAAGTGAACACCAACAGATAAACCGGCAGCAAATATGGATAAAAACATCCATCTGTCAGTATCTGGTTCATCGGGTAGTTCATACCATTTGACCATTGCCCATATGGTCAGTGCAGAGAAAAAGGTGGACATAGCATAAACCTCACCCTCGACAGCTGAAAACCAGATGGAGGTGGAAAAGGCAGCAGCCAATCCCGCTACAATTCCCGCAAATGAAACAGCAATCAAATCGGCTCCCTGAGGCTCAGAGTCTCTTCCTGTAAGAGTCATTCTTCCAAAGATCATAGTGATCCAGGTGATGAACATGGCTGCAAAGGCAGTACACAAGCCTGAGAATAAGTTAATCGCCAAAGCTATGTTCGCCGGATCAGATGAGAATATTTCAGCAATCAATGTGAACATTCTGCCCGTTATGATAAAGAGTGGTGCACCGGGCGGGTGAACTACCTGTAGCTTATTGGCCGCGAGGATAAACTCTCCACAATCCCATAAACTTGTAGTGCGCTCTGCGGTGAGAAAAAAGATGAGAAAAGTAAAAGCTAGGACAAACCAACCTGCGTATTTTTTAGCACTGCTGTAATTTAACATCTGTTGAAATTATTATGTGTAATGGTCTTATTAAAACCCAAAAATATAACTATTCCCGTAATTGAAGGTAGTTATTAACCTTAAATCAAAAATGACTGCTGATTTAATAAATGTGTTGTTTGGCTGATTATTGTAATGCAAAGCATTAACTTTGTGATCTCAAATTTAATTTATGCAGTGGCTATTGCTTTTATTGGTTCTGATTATCGTTTTCCGGTATGATCAATTAAAACAATTGATTATCGGAAAAAAATCAAGCCCGAAAATCGAAGATAAAAATAATAAGGACGGGGACTATATTGATTATGAAGAAGTGGATTAAAGGCTGAGAAGTTTATATTTGATCAAAGACCAATTAAGGAAACCAAAAGAAAAAATGAACGTTTTTCCTGAATCTGCTCTTCTTTATGAAGATAAAGACATTCTAGTTTTGAATAAAATTCCCGCTCTGCCTTCAGTGGCAGATCAAAGCGGTGATCCCTCAATGCAACAGTTGGCGGAAGATTTTTTTAAACAAAAACTTTTTCCGGTAAATCGCCTCGACAGACCCTCATCGGGGGTGCAAATTCTGGCGAAAAACTCCTCAGCAGCCGCTTTTTACAGTCGCTTGCTAAGAGAAAAAAAAATCATCAAGAAGTACGTTGCTATCACAGAAAAAAAACCGCTTGAGCAGGAAGGCAGCATTGAAGGCTGGATTACGGTAGATAAAAAAAAGGGGAAATCCTTCTTTAGTCTTGAAAAAACGAAAAACGCAAAAAGTGCTAGTAGTCATTATCAACTGTTGAGTAGTTCCGATAACTATTTTTTACTTGGCATTGAGTTGATTACTGGGCGGCAACATCAAATCCGGGCTCAACTCAGCTTTTTGAATTGCCCCATAAAAGGCGATGTGAAATACGGAGCCCGCAGGAAAAACAAAGACAGATCTATATGTCTGCACGCCCTTTGGTCAGAGTTTCCTGTCTTGGGAGGCGATGAGGTGATTAGAATTTTTGCCCCACTGCCACAGGATGCCTTATGGCATTTTTTTCATTCAGCTGCGGTAGCATTTTTTAACACAAAAAAGAATTAACATGTCAGATAAACCTAAAAGAACTGATGTCAATACACTTGGTGAATTCGGTCTTATCGATCACCTCACTAAAACCAATGAAGCGAAACACCCCTCTACTCTGCTCGGGATAGGAGACGATGCTGCCGTTCTGGATTATGGAGGAAAACCGGTAGTGGTCAGTACAGACATGCTGCTGGAGGGAATTCATTTTGACTTGATGTATAGCCCGCTCAAACACCTTGGCTACAAATCCGTGGCAGTAAATATATCTGATATTTGCGCTATGAATGCCCTTCCACGACAGATTACTGTATCTATTGCCATTTCCAATCGCTTTTCCGTGGAGGCGCTTGAGGAATTGTATGAGGGTATATATACTGCTTGCAGAAATTATGACGTCGATCTTGTAGGTGGAGACACCAATTCCAGCCTCAAAGGATTGGTCCTCAGCATCACCGCTTTGGGTACCGCTCAAAAAGAAAAACTGACATACCGATCAGGTGCCAAGTCCGGTGATATATTATGCGTAACCGGAGATTTGGGAGCAGCCTATCTCGGCTTACAGATTTTAGAGCGGGAAAAACAATTGTGGCAGTCCAATCCTGAAATTCAGCCCGAGCTCGAGAATCAGGCTTATCTCATCGGGCGACAATTGAAACCGGAAGCGAGAACAGACATGGTGAAACTTTTTGATAAAGCCGGTCTCGTTCCAACGAGTATGATAGACATATCGGATGGATTGGCTTCAGAGATATTGCACATTTGCAAAGCCTCGGGCACAGGTGCCCTTATCGAAGAAGCAAAAGTCCCCCTCAAAGATGAAGCTCAGCTAATGGCCTTGAAATTTAAATTGGATCCTATCACTTGTGCATTGAGTGGGGGAGAGGATTATGAATTACTCTTTACCGCTGACCCAAAAGATCTCCCCATCATCAGAACCATGCCCGGCATTTTTATCATAGGTGAAATAACAGATGCCAATCAGGGAGTTAATCTGCAAACGGTTAATGGCAATATTCACGAAATCACGGCGCAGGGTTGGAAACATATTAGCTAGCTGTTGGCTGCTAGCTTCTAGCCTTTGGCTTTTTGATTTTCATTTATCAATTGTCAATTATCCATTACCTGCCCTGAGCCGAAGGGTCAATTATCCATTACCTGCCCTGAGCCGAAAGGCGATGTACTGAGCGTAAGTCGAAGGGCGATGCACTGAGCGCAAGTCGAAGTGTCAATTTTCAATTTCTCTGTCAGTAGTCAAAGGTCAAAATACTATGTGACCTTATGTCATATCTTTGGCTTGATAAATTATCTATGCAATTCAAAAACCTTCCACTTTCAACTTTCAACTTTCAATTATCCATTATCAATTATCCATTATCAAAGTATTCAAAACAAAGATACTTTATCGTCCTTTTATCGGCAAGATGTTGTTTTTCGTAGTAGGTGAGGATATCTAAATCCGCTTGGGGTAATTCACCCTTGTAGATATTATCGCTGACTGTTAACAATCTGGTGGCCGGATAATCTTCAATGGACTGTTTACTGTATTCAAAAAGTAAATCAGAATCTGTTTTCAGGTGCACTACTCCACCCTTCTTAAGCAGGAATTGGTATTTTTCCAGAAAAATAGCTGCGGTAAGTCTTCTGTTTTCCTGACTGTCGCGCTTAAATGGATCCGGGAAGGTAATCCATATCTCATCGATTTCCTGCTTTTCAAAAAATAGTTTCAACTGCTCGATTCTGGTTCTGAGGAAGGCAACGTTTTTAAGTTTTTCCTCTAAAGCGATAGTGGCACCCTTCCATATCCTTGCGCCCTTGATATCTACACCAATAAAGTTCTTTTCGGGATATCTTCGTGCCAAATCCAGAGAATACTCACCTCTGCCGCATGCCAGCTCCAGCACGATGGGGTTATCATTCTCAAATTGAAGAGAACGCCACTTACCCCTCATTGTGAGTTTCTGGCTCATTGTTCGGGTCAACTTTTCCTCTCTGAATTCGAAGGATTCATAAACGTGAGGATACTGTAGTAAATCGGCAAATTTTTCGAGTTTATTTCTCCTGGACATTTTTTTTCGACAAAGATAAAAAGTTGTAAAAAACTCCAAATAGCCTTATTAACACCCCACTAACAAAAATCAATAACTGTAAGGAATTAAAATCGCCTTCGTTCGTTTAATTTTACGTTATTAAGATTTCAGTCCTTTTCTGTTTCGGCTGATTGTCTTATATTTGCATTTGAATCGAACTATATCAGTATCGAATTTACATAGTATAAAAAATTTTAATGAGAATGAAGTACTTTTTATCTTTTCTAACTTTGACTCTTTTTACAATGCCACTATTGGCGCAGGTTGAGGATTACGAGCCTGCACACGAAGGATGGTTGGTAACTGTTGAAGAAGCTTATCAGGAATCTCAAGCTACCGGCAAACCCATTATGGCATATTTTACAGGAAGTGATTGGTGCCCGCCTTGCAGAAGGTTTTCTGCTGCAGTGATTAATCAACCTGAATTCAATGACTGGGCAAAAAACAATGTTGTCTTATTGGAATTAGATAACCCTCGCAGAAAACAAGTGCCGGATCAAATTCGACAGCAGAATCAATCTATGAGAGAAGCATTTAATGTTACAGGAGTTCCCACGATATGGGTATTTAACCTGAATAAAAATGATTCTAATGGTCAGTTTGAGATAGATCCTTTAGGTAGAACAGGTTTTGTAGGATCTTTTGATCAGTTTACCAGTACAATTGAAGATTTACTTAATTGATCAATTAAGGTAGAATAAAATATAAATAAGATTATGGTGGTAGCCCGATATAAATTCAGGCTACCACTTTTTTATTTTTAGCTTCCTACTGCCTTGACATATCACACTTATTTTTTTGTTGTAAATTTGAACTTGATTTATTGAACTCAAGAAAACGAACTACCGACATCTTTGCAGGTGAACGTTAAAAAACAAAACTGATGAATAAACTTCTTTTTCTACCATTGGTACTTTTTCTCTGTCTTTCACTCAATCAAATATCCGCGCAGGGCTTAAGTCTCGGATTTAAAGCGGGAATGAGTTTTTCCAGCTTTCTGGACGATTCGGAACTCGATATGAACGGCAACAAATTAGAGTCTTTCGGTTCGCAGTCCGGTTTTCACATCGGGATTCTGGGAAGATATCGATTCTATGACGATTTATTGGGGGCCAGATTTGGGTTAATTTACAACCAAAGAGGTGGGAGGATAGACTACAATGGACCTTCCTATTTTATTTTTCTGGATGAGGAAAATACCAGGTATGCAACAGGTACTCGGGATGAAGACCTGAGGTGGTCAAATGTATTCCTGGATATACCCCTTGAGGGTATGGTTTTTATTGCCAATAAAGTAGAGATTTCATTGGGTGTGTATGCGGGCTTTATGGTGGGAAGCCGTGGCTCAGGAGATATGAATTTTGTAGGGCGCTCCCTTCAGACCAATACTGCCATTGAACCTTTGGATGTAGTTTATGAATTCAGACCATTCAGAGATCGTGCAGGATTAGGTTCTTACAAGGAAACCAGAGAAATAGTAATAGATGGTCGTACAAGAGTCGCTCCAACCGAAGCGGGCACCTATTTTGAATTTGAAGAAAAAGACGGTGACTATTTTCACCGCTTTGATTACGGTCTCACCGGTGGTTTGACGTATTTCTTTAACCAGGGATTGTATTTTAATGCTCAGGTAAAATACGGTCTTGCGGATGTAGTAAGATCACCCTATTATGTTTCTAAAGTCAGTCTTGACGGTGACAGAAACTTTATTGCTCGCGAAGGCGACAGAAGAAATTTCTCATTGATGTTCTCCTTAGGGTTTGCATTTTGAAAAACTAATTAATGACAGATAATTGGTTACTCAAGATTTTACTTTTCCCGGTCGCACTCTTGTATGGATTGGGTGCGAGTCTCAATGATTATTTGTACACTAAAAGGATACTGAGATCAATTACCTTCAGTGTGCCGGTAGTAAGTATAGGAAATTTATCCGTGGGTGGTTCCGGGAAAAGTCCTCATGTAGAATACCTGATTCAATTACTGAGTCCTTATATAAAAGTTGGTGTGATTAGCAGAGGATATGGGAGAAAATCCCGTGGCTTCAGAATGGTCAATAGAATGGACAAGGCTGAAAACACAGGTGACGAACCGCTTCAGATAAAAAGGAAAAATCCCGCTATACCCGTGGCCGTATCAGAAAGTCGGGGAACAGGAATTCCCAAGTTAATCGGAAAGTACCCGGATATGCAAGGTGTCATTATGGATGACGGTTTCCAGCACAGAGAAGTGAACCCCTATCTGAATATTTTACTCACGGAATACAATGATCTCTACGTTGATGATTTTATTCT
>SLKL01000362.1 GCA_007134625.1 Saprospiraceae bacterium | reverse complement strand
CTATTTGCCATATCTCTCTGGTATTGAACACCAAGGATATATCTCAAATCACCAAATTGGTTGTTGTACTGTACCTCTCCGTTAAGTCTTCTGGATTTATCACTAAATACTGCTCCTCTACTCAGTGGAACACCGGCCTCCGGGCTGACACCAAACCATTGTTCGTCAAAAGATCGTGCTTTTGCTTCTGCCTCTGAAAAACCGGCATTTACAAAACTCAGGTAATTCTGAGTCCGCTGATTCATGGCATAGGTGCTATCCGTTTTTGATGAAGTGTAATAAACGTTGGCGAACCATCTAGGCGAGACAAATCGCGCTTGCAATATATGCATTATCCAGTCTCTGATTTGGTTTCTTCCGGCATTGGTATTACCAATGTTGTTACTCCTGCTTCCACCATAAGTTAAAATGATGTCTGATGTAGAATTGGGAGAATAGTATAGAGCTGCTTCACCTCTTAAGGAATTAAAATCAGGATCTAAGTCTAATTCCGGAACAGCGTTGAAAACAACACCACTTCCATCACCGGGACCGCCAAATAATGGATTGTCAAAAGCTGTGTTAAAAAAGTAAACGGTATCGGTGAAACTAAATTCAGTACCTTGAGTGTATTCACCACTTATTTTAAAGGCAAACTGATCGTTGATTACCTGTGCGTGTCTTAATCTTCCGGTTAATACACTTTGATTACCTGCACCAAAAACTATCGTTGTCCCCTCATACACTCTTGGGTCCTTTGTAATCGTATTGATAAGACCATTGTGAGCATTAGGTCCATACAGTGCTGATGAAGGACCTAAAATAACCTCAATTCTTTCTATGTCTTCCTTAACCGTAGTGGACAAAGCGCCAAGTGGCAATCCCGTAGCTATTAAAGTAGAGAAACGGTTGTCGTTGATTTGCAGATTTTTTGGATTGAAAGCACTGTTAAATCCACGTGCATTAACCCCTACACCCAAAACACCTGAGCGCACATAATCCAAACCCCTTTGTTGTCCAAGTAACTCAGCTACATTAAAAGTCGGTAATTGTGAAATGTTTTGTGCACTTATCACAGACATAGTAGCGGGAGCCGTAGCTAACTTCTCACCTCTTCGTGATGCAGAGACGACTACTTCCTGCCCGATTACTGAGGCCATTGACATAGAAACATCCAATCGAAGCTGTTCATCTGCAGCAACAGTTACGGACTTAGTCTCTGTGTTGTACCCAACATAAGAGAAAAGAACATTAGAGCTTCCGCTTGGTAAATTCAAAGAGTATTCACCATTGACATTGGTGATGGTACCGATATTGCTACCCTCCACCAATACAGAAACACCTATTAAAGGATCACCCGAGGCATCTGTAACAGTACCACTGATATTGGATTGTCCGTACAACCCAAGAGTGAAAAACAATAAAAATACTGTAAATAAAATTGACTTCATAAAACCCAGATTTTGATTAAAAAATGATTTCAGAAAACTCAGACCACATCAACTTTATATGCAATCTACTGAAATTTATCTGAGCCAAAGAAAAGGATCAATTTTTAAAAATGAGGTGTGAAATTTAAATATTAAAAGGTTGACTTTATTTAATTTATTTTAACAAACAGATCACAATTACTTAATATTCAGTTTATTGCGATAATTTTTTTACACCTTGACTTTTTATTGACCGAAAAGGAAGTTTTTTATCACAGCATTTACCTCATTGCTTTTTTCCCACTGTAAAAAGTGACCTGCTTGACTGATTAAGTGCATTTCACTGTTTGGAAATGCATCATCAGCTTTTTTCGCGATAAGTTGAGTAGTCTTTTGAGGGTGCAGCATAGTATTGGGTATTAATCTGTCTTCTTTACCATACAGGATCAACACAGATTGTTCAACTTGATCAAGTTGGTCAAAGACAGGCTCATCCAACATTCCGCTAACACACTTAGGAATCATTCTGCAGTAGTCATGATAGGCCTCCAACTCCATTAATTCAAAGCGTTCATCTATCATAAAGCGTGCATCCTCAGGCATATCGTAAAAGTTGATTTCAAAATTTTGAATGATCTGCTCTTTTGAAAGATTCACCAGTAAATCATAGCTGAAAACGCTTTTTAACCATAGCGCAGCACTCTGTTCAAAAGTCTCAATTCCAGCCGGAGCGATCAGAATAAGCGACTTTACTATATCCGGATGCTTCAATGTCGTACTGATGGAGATTTGACCTCCCATTGAATGACCGACTAAATGCACCTTGTCCAGCCCTTTTTTCTCGATAAACTTTTTCACTACATCTGAGAAAAAACTCATCGAATAATCAAAATCACCGGTAGATGATTGTCCATAACCCGGCAAATCAATGGCAATACATCGAAAATGCTTTTTCAAAACCAGGATATTCTTATTCCAGGCCTTGTGATTGCTACCCAAACCATGTACAAAGAGCAATATCTCATCTCCAACTTCTGAGTCTGTATAGGCTATTTTGAGGTTTTCTGCTAACTGGATCGTGTTCATCTCATCTGCTTCGGAAGCGGAGGTTGCGTCTGTATCTTTCATTGTATAACTGCTAAGTGTAACCAAAAGGAAGAAAAACAAAAAGGTATTTGAAATATAACTCATAGTAATTTTATTGCAAAGTTAGGAAAGGCAAGTATTCTGAACGGGAAAACGGACCCTGATCTCATTCTATTAGTCAACCCATCATTAATTTATTTTTATTAATTGAAAACCAATTATTTATAGTTCAAGTTCGGTGAATAAAGTTTTATGTCAACCCATATTTTTTAAAACTGAAGCCCGATTGACTTTTCTTAAGGCAGTAATTTTGTACGACTTTTTTTATTCAAAAACAAAAACATACATGATACAACTTACGGATAAGGTTGCAATAATAACGGGTGGTGCGAAAGGAATTGGGAAGGTGACTGTGGAAAAGTTTCTTTCATTGGGTGCAAAAGTAACTATCTGGGATATCGATGAAAAAGCTGCGAACGATTACTTGGAAAAAGCAGAATTCAGTAAAGATCAGTTGAAATTCTACAAAGTGGATACTTGTAGTTTAGAAAGTGTGCAGAATGCAGCTGAAAAAGTAAATGCTGATTTCGGAGGGATAGATATACTGATAAACAATGCCGGGATAACCCGGGATTCCTCTTTTAAAAAAATGAGTAGTGAACAATGGCAGCAGGTCATTGATGTCAACCTTACCGGTGTATTCAATTGCACCAAGG
>SLKL01000031.1 GCA_007134625.1 Saprospiraceae bacterium | reverse complement strand
TCTGGCATAGTATGGTGGACTTGCATTTAATTCTATAAAACAATTAATTTAGATTTAATAGTGGGAAACTATCAGGCATTGTTGTGCTAAACCGAAATTCTGTAAAATCCGTTAACTTAACGAAAATAAGCCATCCTTACCTTGAGGTTTTTAATAGTCATATCGTTTTTGGTCAGTTCACTTCCATTCTACATGGAGTCACAAAATGCATTTAGAATTGTGAATGATACCATTTACAAATATGAGTTCTCATTTATGATTCTTTTTGATATAGATTATGATGAGACAGATTCCCTGCCAATGAATGAGATTACCCGTCTGAGAAATGCACTCAATGTATTTCCAGATGGTTTTGTACAATTAGAAGCCCGGACCGACAGCCGTGGTGGTCTTGAATATAATTATGATCTTGCTACCCGCAGAATGGAGTTTGCAAAAGATGTTTTTATTCAAAAAGGGATAAATGAGAATAGATTTTTGGAATTTATTTATGGAAAAACCAATCCTCTGGCTGACAATAAAAGTCCAGAGGGTCGACAAAAAAATAGATCTGTTCTGGTCACTTTTGAAAGGTCTGTTCCGCTTGTACAATTCAGTGGTAGAATTACCGACCATGAAACGGACCAAGGTATAAAGGGTAGAGTGTATATAGGAACAGAGTTCTACCAGGATTCCGTGGACACCAATGAAAATGGCGAATTTGTAGTAAGATTACCGGAAACCGGAAGTTTTTCCTTAGAATTTTTTTCGCCCGATTACATAAAAGGAAGGGAGTACTATCAATTCAAAGAAGATGCGGATAGCCTGCGGCAAATCAGTTTGGAGCCATTGAAAATTGGGATGACTTTCAGCTTCGATGATATGCTTTTCTATCCCAATACCACTATTTTAATGGAGGACTACAAGCATACCCTTCCCCGTTTATATGACATGATGCACATAGCAAAAAACTACCGATTTGAAATTCAAGGTCACGTACATTCTCCAAGAAGATCGCCACAACGGGAGGGTACCTACTTTTATGATCTCTCTGCGCGAAGAGCAAATATGGTATATCAGTATTTAGTTGACCGTGGAATAGAGCCCGAACGACTTGAATGGAATGCCTACAGTAATTACCAAATGGTTTTCCCGGGTGCGCGAACAGAAATGCAGATGAGAAGAAACAGACGGGTAGTTATTAAAGTCCTTGAGCCTTTGGAGCCTCAAACGTCTAATTATTAAGAAGAAGTGAAAGTTAACAGGTACGAGGTGATAGATACGAGCTACGAGATACGGGGTTCAAGGTGCGAGGTGCAGATCACTCCAAAAAGGAAGTAAGAGGATTTAATAAAACGGAATAAAAAAAAGGCTGCGAGAAAAACAACTCACAACCTTTTAGGTAGCCCATAGGGGAATCGAACCCCTGTTTCAAGGATGAAAACCTTGCGTCCTAACCACTAGACGAATGGGCCGAGAACATCGGATTAAAAAAGTAGCCCATAGGGGAATCGAACCCCTGTTTCAAGGATGAAAACCTTGCGTCCTAACCACTAGACGAATGGGCCAGAAATAGAAATTGATTTTCCTTTGAAGACCGTTTTTCTAAAAGCAGGGCAAAGATAAAATTACAAATAGAATTAGCCAAGCAATATCCGCCAATTTTTACAAGATTTTTTTTGTATAAGCTTAATACCTTCTATTATTGGAAGTTATCAGTTCTGGTTATATTTTTGCAAAAAAAAAGATGAGCACAATTCAACAAATAGATTTCAGCAACAAAAAGGCAATTATTCGTGCAGACTTAAATGTACCGATAAAAGATGGAAAAATATCTGACGATTCAAGGATAGTCGCTAGTTTGCCTACCATTCAGCATGTATTAGAAAATGGTGGTGCCGTAATACTTATGAGTCACCTGGGCAGACCTACCAAAGATTTGAATGAAGATGGAAGCATTAAAAAAGAAAAATACAGCCTGGCACCCGTTGCGAAGGAGTTGGGACAATTGCTCAATACTAATGTTTTACTTGCAAACGATTTCGGTGGAGCAGATAGTCAGTCCAAAGCTGCTGATTTGAAATCAGGAGAAATTCTACTGTTGGAAAATACACGCTTTGAAACGGGGGAAGGCAAAGGGGATGAGCAATTAGCAAAACGCTTAGCTAAGCTAGCTGATGTTTATATAAATGATGCTTTTGGTACTGCCCACAGAGCACATGCATCCACTTACAAAGTGGCTACACTTTTTCCTGCGGACAAAAAAGCTTTTGGATTCCTAATGAACAAGGAGCTAGAAGAAGCACGAAAAATTACGGAACAACCTAAAAAGCCCTATACCGTAATCCTCGGAGGTGCAAAAGTCTCAGATAAACTACTGCTGATTGAAAAATTAGTCCCAAAAGCTGATCATTTACTGATTGGTGGAGGAATGGCCTATACTTTCATCAAAGCTAAAGGTGGTCAAATTGGCAAATCGCTTTGTGAAGAGGATAAAATTGAGCTGGTTCGCGGAATAATGAAAAAAGCAGAGGAGAACAACTGTAGTATTCATTTACCTGTCGATACTATTGCTGCCGATGAGTTTAAGGAGGATGCGAATAAGAAGTTAGTGTCAACATCTGAGATTCCCGAAAATCTAATGGGACTAGATATAGGTCCTAAAACCATTCTGCAATACAGTAAAATTATTGCTGAATCTGCAACCATATTCTGGAATGGGCCAATGGGAGTTTTTGAAATGCCACCTTATGCTACGGGTACCGTAAAAATAGCTGAAGCAATAAGCGATTCCACTGCCAAAGGCGCTTATTCACTAATCGGTGGCGGAGATTCGGTTGCTGCAGTCAACAAATTCGGATTGGGGGATAAAATGAGTTATCTATCGACAGGAGGGGGAGCAATGCTTACGTTATTGGAAGGCACGGTCCTGCCTGCCGTTGAAGCAATGAAGCATTAAGCCAAGAGAGCGCCGGTTTGCACATAAGTCAAAGTCGATAAGTTTTACATATTATAATTTTTTATCTTCTTTAACAGATTGATTAAAAGTGATAAATCATCAAAAAGGATGCACAACAACACCGACTTTCCATAAAAAAAATTTGATAAAATGAAGAACTTGAGACTTAAGCTAAGTCAGTATTGCTAAATTGAAACTATTTGATGATAAATTTATTTTTTCAAAATTTAATTTTGTTAACACCTCATTAAATCTATATTTGCGGAAATTTTTACTTTTTTATTCATTTTTTT
>SLKL01000178.1 GCA_007134625.1 Saprospiraceae bacterium | reverse complement strand
TAGATACATCCCAATCGTTTAGTGGTTGATTGAAAGAAATTGCTCCAGAAAACATTCCGTCCATTTGCCTGACATTGGATACATCCCACTGATCAAGTGGCTGATTAAAGGATTCAGCTTCATGAAACATATTGGACATTTCGGTGATGGTGCTCACATCCCAGTTGTTGATCATGCCATCAAAACTCGTACACGACCTAAATATGGATACTGTGGACAATACCCGACTTAAGTCAGGTACATCTGTTGCGCCATAAGTCATATTGCTGCAACCATAGAAGGCCTCTTCCATTCTAGACCACTCTATATCGCCCCACTGTTCTATGCTGAGCAGCTTCAATCTGTCACCTCCATTATTGAAGCGAATGCGATTGAAATTGCCGCTTATGCTCACCCGATATATACCGGAAAAAGGAAAAGTAACCGTCTGCTCATTGTTGCCCGTCAATGTGCCCTGATTGGTGGGATTGCCAAGTTCTTCCCATTCTATCAGGTAGTCTGTTCCAAAGCCGGGTATGGTGATCTGATTATCTTCTGAAACTCCCTGTAAATCCGTTTGCCAGACAGTAATAAATGGCCTGAATTCCTGATCATAATTGCAATCCCTGAATCTGTCTCCCTGAAACACCCAACCCTTGATATTGATCAGACTATCTCTTGCCGATTCGCCCAACCAATAATCCAGTCCTTGTACACCCACTATTTTTAAGCCCGTATCCTCATTATTTTTATTCCAGCCTTTGAGCGTCAGATCGTAATTTCTGCAACTCATACCGCTGTTGTCCAGCATCAACCTCAGATTGGCATCCGGGTGAAATACCCAATTGCCCAAATCCTGATCAAAACTGCTCGCTCCGGCAAACATTCCTACGAAATTCGGACAATTAGATACATCCCAACTATCCAATGGCTGATTAAAGGAGGTAGCTCCGGCAAACATTCTATCCATAGCCAGAAAAAATGAAAATGGCTCACCTATAACACCAGACACATCCCAACTATCCAATGGCTGATTAAAGGAGGTAGCTCCGGCAAACATTCTATCCATTCTAATTACACTACTTACATCCCAATTATCTAAAGGCTGATTGAAGGATATCGCATTTTTAAACATAGTAGTGGTAAAATTTAAAGATTTAGTATTCCAATTGTTTAACGGCTGATTAAATAAAATAGCCTCACGGAACAAATTTCCCATAGTAGTTATATTACTGACATCCCAATTATTTAAAGGTTGGTTAAAAGAAGATGCTCCATAAAAAACAGAAACCAATTCTGTCAAATTTGAAACTTCCCAAGTATCAATTGGTTGGTCAAAAGACGTTGCCCAATGAAAAATTTGATTTAAATTTCTTACATTCGAAACATCCCAGTTTCCTATTGACTGATTAAATAAAACTGCCCCTTGAAACATCCCTATCATTTCTTCAACAGACGATACATCCCAATTACCTATCGGTTGATTGAAGTTTACTGCTTCCGAAAACATGAAGTTCATGTTAACTACATTAGACACATCCCAACTACCAATTGGCTGATTAAAGGATTCTGCCCATACAAACATACCCTCCATTGTGGTGACATTAGACACATCCCAATTACCTATCGGTTGATTAAAAGATGATGCACCTGAAAACATCCCATTCATTCGTATCACATTTGACACATCCCAATTGCCAATCGGTTGATCAAATGAAGAGGCCTGTGAAAACATCCCCAACATGGATATTACATTACTTACATTCCATTCACTTATGTCTTGGTTGAATGAGGTTGAAAATGCAAATAAGTTGGCCATACTTGTTACATTGCTTACATCCCAACTGCCTAAGGGTTGATTAAATTCAAATGCAGCTAGAAACATCATTTCCATATTGGTGATGGTACTCACATCCCAATCAGATATATTTCCATTGAATAGATGACATCCTTCAAACATTCGAGCTGTTGTGTTCACCCTGCTCAAATCAGGAATATCCGTAGCATTACTTTCCAAATTGTTACATCCCCAGAATGCACCTTCCATAGTTGACCACTCAATATCCCCCCATTGTTCTATATTCAGCAATTTGAGCCTATCTCCCCCATGATGATTATCGCCAAAATGAATCCTCTCAAAATTACCGCTAATAGTTATCCGATAAATGCCGGGTGGGGAAAAAGTGAATGTGTGTGCATCCGAAACTATTTGATTGCCGCTATTCGCCGGATTGCCTACCTCCTCCCATTCTACCAGATAATTACTCCCAGTACCCGGTATTCTGATACTGGAATCAGTGGATATTCCGGGAAGGTCAGTCTGCCAAACAGTAATAAAGGATTCCTGAGCAATTAGATCTGAAAAAATAAATAAATATAAAATAAGAATGATTAATCTAATTGGCATAATATCAGCATAGTTTTTACAAAAATAAAAAAAATCAACAACCTAATCGATGATCACATTCGGAAATTCCTATTTCTATTGTTGTCCAACCTGGAATCTGATAATTTCGCGGCATTCCATCATTACAGGTTAATTGCACATAAACCAAAAATTGAGAGTGATTCGTAATACTAATGGCTGTATTTTTAGAAACACAAAGATAAGTTAATGTATTTGGACCCTGTTCGCAGAAGTCGTAAATATTGCCAAGCCAAGTTGTTGCAACACATTCAATAGTACATTCCGGATCTTCTGTGCACTCATCTTTTGCCACACAAAATGTAGGAAAAGGCTCAAGTGTTGTTAAACTATCCGGAGCATCGAAGTACCATTCAATTGTACAACAACACATGTTATAACTTATACAAGTTGTTACGCAGGCAGTAGAGTCCTGACCACAGGACCTCTCCACCGACAACATCTCATTGCTATCCACAGCCTCTTCTTCCACCACAGGCTCATACTTCTGACAAGCAAAAAATAATACGCCCATGAGGGCAAAACCGAAAAGTAAATACAACTTTTTCATAAGTTAAAGTTTTAAAGTTAAGAAAGTGCGACCAAGGTCGCACTTTCTTAACTGTTTTTTGCAATTCTTAATAAATTTTAAGAATTTTTTAACTTTTAAAAGTTTGGTTTTTTTGATAAAAATACAGTATGCGAAATTTAGGCACTATTGCAGGCTTGAAAGGATAATAATTCCCTTGGGGATAACTGGATAAATTTTACATTGTAGCCAATGTTATGAAAAGCATATGTGAAAATGGATTACCAATGAAACAAGGACGGGAATTGATGATGACCTTCAGAT
>SLKL01000392.1 GCA_007134625.1 Saprospiraceae bacterium | reverse complement strand
TCTTGCTGAAATTTTAATCAATTCATACATGCCTGAAAATATCTGGTGTAATCAGTAAAGTTATATTTCACTCCCTCTCATAAGTATAAATCACTCTTTTACCGTATTCAGTCCTTGAGAAGTAGGGTAACCCATATGAATTGTACCTGTAAGCAGTTCTACATGGATTACATACTCGATTTGGGGTAAATGCTCCAAAGTCACCATGGCCTATTTTAGTTTTATTGTTTTTTCCTTTAGGAATGATATCAGAGTAAGAAAAAGTAGCCCACCTCATTAAATTCCATGTTCTAAAATTATTATTATCGTCGTAATCAATTTCAGTTCGTTGGACAGTTTTTCCATCCAAGTCAAATTTTTCAATCCTATGTACATTTCCGTCCTTCCAATGATATCGAAAGCTAGTAGGTCGCTCACTACGTGATCCTGTTACATATTCTAGATTCACTGTATCAGCAACCAATTGATGGTTGTCGTCATACACTTAATGTCTTTCCTCCGTTTTTTTGAAAATACCACTATCATCAATAATTGAGAAAAAAGATATTTTTTCAATTAGTTCAGTTTAGGGATTGGCATAGATTTCGTTAAAAGAGATCAATGTCATATTATCTTCCCCTTTGTTAGCAAAGAATTTTATTAAGGAAAGATTTCCCAGTTCGTCAAATTGTTTCTCTGCTTTCATGCTTGGTTCAAATAAATCTTCGATGTACACCTCCATTTTATATAGCTTACCGTCATCATTGTAATAAAATCGTTCCAGAATATCAGGTTCCTCATACAAAGTCGTACCCTGTAAGTAAAATTCCTGTTTCACCAGCCTAGTTCCTTCGGAAACATCAAAGGGTAGTTCGTCTTTTTTGCAACCAAAGAATGGGAGGGGGACTAACAAAAGAATGGAGTATTTCATTGTCTGTGATTTATTATAAACTTTATACAAATAATTCTCGCCCAATTTAACTAAACATTCCTGCTTTTCAAGCTTTTTGACCACTTTAGTTACATTCTTCATGAATTTTTCCACTATACCGGAAAAATTAATACTAAAATTTCCACTGTAATGGAAAAATTCGTAGTTTTAAAAAATCAACTAAATAATTTAAAAATAAATAGTCTATCTAAAATTGATATTTCTTTTTTTGAGGTGTTGATTTTTTTCTAAATTTAAATAGAATCTTTTTTTTGAAAATTTCGTTTAGAATCTATTAGTTAGTTTTAAATTACTGTGTAATATTTTTAACTATGCAATTCATAACTGTCGAATTATTAAATGAGAATGCCTTAAAGTTACTTCAGCAATTGGAGAAACTTAAGATTTTGCGTTTGGTTGTTGTTAGTAAGAAACCTAACGATGAATCGCCACGTAAATGGGCGGGCAGTCTTTCCAAAGAAACTGCTCAGCGAATGCTTGATAATATTCAACATAGTCGTAACCAATGGGAGCGGGATATCTAATTGATTCAAATGTAGTTATTGAGTTTTTAGGTGGTTCATTACCCTCTTCAAGTAGCATGTTTATTGAGAATGTTATCTATCAAAACCTCCATTATCTTTCTGTTATCAATAAAATTGAGATATTGGGCTTTAAAGGCTCCACCTCAGAATTGAATTTACTTGAAGAATTTATTAATGAGTCTAATCTTATCCCCCTCTCAGAAGATGTAGTTCGAATGACTATTCTACTGAGGAAGACTCTTAGAATAAAATTACCTGATGCAATTATTGCTGCTTCTGCTCTAAGCAATGATTTGATCTTACTTACTCGAAATACCAAAGATTTTAAAAATGTGGAAGCTTTAGTTTGCTTAGACTCCCATAAGTTGAAATAGTAATAGGCTGGACCACGATTAATCCAACCTCAATCAAGTCTTTAATAAAAAATAAGCTTAGACTCTTAGAATTAAAAACTTGGGTACTTGAAAATGCAACTGCCTAGCTAAAGCAATAGGATAGAATTGCGAATGTAAGCACCCGAAGTTTTTCACAATCAAATCAAACCAAAGAAATCCCACTAAGATCCCTAATCACAAAATCCCGCAGCCTTGTGCGCGCCGTCACAGAAAGGCTTATTTCCGCTTTCGCCACATCTGCAAAGAAAGACTGTTTGTTTGCAATCGACTGCATTTCCATTGGGGTCAGTAATTGAAAAATCTCCTTCTACCTTTAATGGACCGTTGCCCAACATGTTAATTTTTGTATTTGCCATGGTGAATTATTTTTATTTTTTAACCGAATGAATGCCCTGAATGTTTAAAGCAAACCACATTGATTTGCGTTTTATATAAATTAGGTTGACCCCAATATTGTCTCGTTGGACAGGAGGAGAAATAATCCTGTAAGACTGTTGCATCGAGCTAGGGAGGTAAAAGTCACCCTCAACCACTCCACTAAAACTTATGAAGTCTTAAGACATATCGCAGTTCAAGGCACAAAGCCTAAAGGATTAATGATATTACCAGATCTTTTCTAACTTCTCAGCAGCTATGTGCTTAATTTCTTTTTTGGTCTCGTCTTAGGACGAGAGATCCTCAAGAAAATCAAGAAGGTCCGAATTTCTTCTTGTGGACAGCTTAAGTGTTTATGGGTTAAAATCATGAGTTTTACACTGTAGAAACTATATAATGGGTCTTAATGCATTTGTTATTTTGATTGGCTATGATATTAACTATTGGGGATCCAAATTCTGCTCATGCTGCAAACCTTATTTAGACTGGCTCGATAACCTTTAGGAGTTTTGGAAACCCTATCTGATATTTTTAACAAGACTAAGCCCTAGTAGTATAGCAGGAGTAGTTTTCTTTTTTGGTCTCGTCTTAGGACGAGAGATCCTCAAAAAAATCAAGAAGGTCCGATTTCTCTTATACAGGAAGATTTAGGGTTTTATGGGTAAAACCAATTAGGTTTAACTCTGTAGTTTTTTTGTTGATTTGATAAACACTAGTTAATTCAATATCCAAAATTCAAAAGTAAGTGAACTTGAATCAGGTATTGGTTTTACTAGCCCGTAGACTACAAAGAATATAAAAGAATAGGCAGTTAGCAAGGGATGATCATTCTGGTAATTTTAAAGCCACAAAATTTTATATCATAGCCAATTCTATATGAATTTCATCCATAATCATTATTACCCCGTATGTATCGCAGATTTTCCTTATACCAGGCAGAAAAACACCCCCCCCTGACATACTCTCGTAATTAGAAGCGATAACTACCGCCGCAATATCCCCGCATTCCCGCTTT
>SLKL01000054.1 GCA_007134625.1 Saprospiraceae bacterium | reverse complement strand
GGAGTTATTTTACCTGAATGGTTCTTGTAACCGGGTATTCTCCCACCGGCTACTATGGACTTGAGATTTAGGTTTTCACAAAGTTCCTTTCTGGCATCATATAGTCTCCTACCCAATCTCATTCCCCTGAAATCAGGGTGCACAAAAAGATCAATACCATAAAGTACATTTCCATTGGTATTATGGGTGTTGAAAGTTTCATTTCCTGTGATTTGCTGATAAGTATGATTGTCTCCAAACTTATTATAATCAACTATCAAACTTAGTGCACAACCTGCAATTTGATCATTCACTGCAACACACAATTGACCCTCAGGAAAAACTTTAAGCAGCTTTTCAATATGTTTTTCTTCCCAATAGCCTCCTATCCAATTGGGGTAAGCCTCCATCATGGATGATTTCAATCCCAGATAGTCTTCCAGTTTTAAATTCCTGAGTTCAATTTTTATATCATCTGCCATGTGATTTTTTTTTCTTGAGATTTCTGATTGCAAAAGTACGTAAAAGTTGAGGGGTTGAGAAGTTTAAAAGTTGAGGGGTTTATTGGTAAGCCCGCTCCGAAAACCCCTTTCTATTACAAATTGTTGCAATCCCCAACGAGTTGGGGATGAATTTTTCGCTCATTTTCATGACGAAAAGGGTTTTCGGAGTGGACTCATTGATTAATTTATCAAAGCTTTTTTAACAATAGGCTATCAACTTTTTTTCTTAGATGACTTATGAAGGGCATTCAGCATTCTGGCAACCTCATCAATTGATTCTCGTAATTTGATCAGGTCACTTTCGGCAAGGTATTTTAAATCATTCGCGAGAATAAGTTGATTAAGATTTTCCATAAGACTGCTGTAAGCTATTTCATAAAAACGAGCTTTGTCATTTGGGCTCCATCGGGTACAACCTTCAGCAATATTACTGCTTACAGATATAGCTGACCTTCGCAGCTGACTGGTTATTCCAAATTTATCTTCAGAAGGGAATTCCCTTGTTAAAAGATAGACGATTTTAACAAATTCTCTGGACTATTGCCAGACATCAAGTTTTTCAAAAGAGTAAGTGTGCATATTTATTGTTTATAATTTCATGAGTTTGATTGAGGTCTATTTCTAATCTGGCTGTCTTGGGTAAAACTGGACTTCCTCATTAAACAATCTAAATAAGACATTTTTTAAAAGCAGTTATTGTAGAAAAAATCCATTGCAGAATTGATTCTTACCGTATTATACTACTAATTTATATATTTCGATGTAAGCTATTTGATCTGATTTGATTTTTCTCACTGTACAAACATTCAACTTTCAACTACCTGCCCTGAGCGGCGCCGAAGGGTCAACCTCTCAACCAGAATAAATCAAAACCTTTATATAAATCCGAAATCCCTTTTACTGAAATAGAGGATTATAAGAAATCACGGCTATCTTCGCCTGCCCTGACCTCCCCCCATTCGGGATCGAAACTGTTCCATCATTTCTTCCTGAATCTCATCAAATTCTTCACTACTCACTTTTTTACCTCTGCTTGGGGCTTGCACTCTTGAGTCCGGCACGGATTCTGAGAGAATTTCAGTGGCAATATAAATACGTTCATTGTAGTTAATGACCGCCATGAGAACGGCTCCGGGCAGTCCGAAATAATTATCCGGTCCAATAGCTAAAGGGATTTCCGGTGTAAACCACACCTCAATCATGGTACTGTCCTTTTCATCTACTCTGTAAGCCAATTGGCAGAATTTTCCCGCTATCATTTCCGATCTTCCGGTAAGATTCCATGAGTACCATTCTACTTCTTCTTCTATGAGATAATCATCATTCAGAATAGCCCTTTGCACCGTGTAGGTTTGCTCGGCCAGATTCTGATGATGGATTTCTCTGGCACCCATTGTAAACCATCTGCCTCTGCCACCACCTCCGGGCTCTTCGTAATCCCTGAATAATGAGGCATTACGGTTGAATAACAATTCCTTTTTCTGACTTTGAAATTCAGGAATACTTGCTTTCATCGCCTCCATATCTTCAGGAAGCATTGAATGTAAATTGATTCTAACATCATAGACAATGATTCCTTCAGTAATCTGTGCTTCTGTTGATGAAGAAGCGAGGTGAAGAATTAAGCCAAAGATTAAGAAACTAAAAAGCCTGCGCATATTATTTAAATCTTGAATTATGAAAAACTATAAAAAAGGAATTTTAACCCATCATACGACTGAAAGTCCTGAACATACCTCCGCGGGTAGCTGCCGGATTAGCTGCTGCGTTGATATTATAACGAAATTCCAGCATTACAAATCTACCGAGAGATAACGTTCTTGACTCTTCTATAAAATTCAAATCTGTAGTACGGTTAAATCCAATATTTCTGTTGAGTAAATCTACGCCTCTCAGTTTTACCTGTATGCGATTGTCATCCATAAAAAACCTTGAAATGGAGGCATTCCAGATCGGAATATCATCATCAAACAAACCATCATCACTTCTGTATTGAGCTATATTCATCGAGGTTTCCAGTTGCCATTTTCCTTCAGCCAGAGTCGCAGTAAGATCTAAGCCGTGACGATAAGTCTGAAAAGACTGGTCAAGACTGCTTTCTATCAGGTATCTGGTGTTAGAAGTAGTAGCATTGGTACTCAGATTTACATCCAGCCAATCATTAAGCGAATACATTAACCTCAGGTCTGCATTGGGAGCAAAAGTTCTTGTTTCTGATTCCACACCATTGATAAAAGCATTTCCCCAATTGTACAAGGCTCCAACTCTTAAGTTAGCCCTTATTCCCGTATTGGCAATAGGTCGTCCATAATTTACAGTTCCTGTAACACTCCAATCATCTGATACATTCACGGGTTTTCTGATTCTTCTCAACTGATCATCGAAAGTAATGGACTCCCTTATCCTGTTTCTGGTGTAGGAAACATTTCCAAAAACAAAGAAATTCTGAAAAGTCATCATGTTAAAAGTGGTGTATCGATAGCTCAATCTATGTGTATATTGTGGCTCAAGATCGGGATTCCCCTCGTAAATATTGAGCGGATCTGAATTGTCAATAATTGGCTGAAGCTGAATCACTGAGGGTTCACGCACTGAGGTATTGTAACTTAGGTTCATATTTTTTCCTCTATGCACTTCATAATTCCATGAAAACCTGGGGAGAAAGTAAGAAAAGTCTCTGCTTACAGGACTTTCAAAACCGACTACTTCGCCATCTAAAGTAGATAGTTGATAATCAATTCCCGCATTAATATTTGAACGATCTGTGATTTT
>SLKL01000075.1 GCA_007134625.1 Saprospiraceae bacterium | reverse complement strand
TGGGGACGCTCTAAGTTTTGATTGTCCTGTCGCAATTGTTCGAGGTCCTCTTTTAATTGTTCAAAGGCATCAGTGATTTCCTGTTGCTGATTAATGAGGTCTTCCTGATCTCCTTCACCCGAGCGGGTTTGCTCACTCAACTCATCTAATTGTTCAGCCAACTCCTCCAGCTTTTGTCTGGCTTCTGCAATTTGTTTTTCCACCTGCAGGGAATTGAACAACTCCTTCATGCGGTCCAGATTTTGTTGCATCCTTTGTTCGGAAATTTCCATGTCACGCAACATATCTATAGCCTCCTCTCGCGTCAATTCATCCAATAAATCTCTTATCTGATCCATAATGGATTTCATCTCATCATCAGCCATTTGATCAAAAAGCTCTTGCAGACGTTGTTGTTTTTCGGCTATCTCAGGATCCGTATCCATATGATTTTCTTCATTCTGAAGGTTTTCGCGCATTTTTTCTCTTGCCTCATCCACCATTTTCTGCAACTGCTCTTTTTTATCTAAAAGCTGCTCCAGATCCCTTTTATCCTGCCAATCCATATTTTCCTGATTGAGCAGTTTTTCCTGCATCTGCCTGATTTCTTCCTGCAATTGACCTGACTCACTGACAGACTCATCCAGATTTTCTTTAATACTCTCAGTGTTTTCCTGAGCTATTTCTCTCATTTCCTCCAGACTCATTATTCTGTAGGTCATTATTCCCGTTCGACTTCGCTTACTTCCATTGATGGCATCATTATCCGCTGCTTCAAAAAAGTAATTTACCTGATCACCTGCTTTCAAGCCGAGCGGTTGAATGTCCCAGTTATAGACAAAAGAAGCATTCTGGCTGCCTGGATTATCAATTAATATTTTTTCCATGGGCTCTTCCCTTCCACCTTCTCTGATTATCTGATAATGAAAAGAAATTTCCCTCAAGCCATAATCATCTGCCGCGTCTCCCGCAAAATACCTTAACTTTTCATCGTCTTTATCTTCAAACTCCTCCACGGAAATGATCGGATATCTGTCCGGAATTACATTTATGGTAAATCCGACAGAATCGACTCTTGAAAGTCCTTCCCCTGAGACATATAGCTTGTAAGGCTTTGAATTCATAAGGACTCTGCTGTATTCAAAATGTTGTGGTCTGCGCTGTTCTGCTTCAATAGCCTCCTCATCTCCATCAAAAACCAATTCAACAGATTGTGTGGACTCTGTATAAAAAGTAAAATTGATTTCAGTACCCTGTGGAACAGTTACATCTCCGATATTGGTCAGAGTGGAAGAAGACCTGCCCGTGTAGGCGGGGAAGTCCATATCAATAATCATGTCCACCATCCTCGGTTTTCTGATTACTTCAATTTGATATGATTTGGAGCGCACAGGACCGGAAACCAGAGAAAAGTTGAGATCTGATTGAATATTGTTAATTCTATAGGTAAAGTTACCCTCGGAATTTTTCCTCATGCGGTATTGAATACCAGATTTATCAATATACACTTCAGCCGGCTGCACATCACCCACCGTTTTTACTTCCACCTCATAATTATCGAACTGCATGGCTGATAGTTCGGTGTTAACTACCTCAAATTGGAAGGGAGCAGGTCGCTCAAATTCTCTGTTGTTCTGAATAATTCGCTCTGTACTGTCGGTAATTATTGAAGGTGCCGCTAAGAAAATCAGTAAAGTGAGTAATAAGGGAGGTAAAGCGTATTTAAAATATTTTCTGTTGGCAGAAAGATCAATGGCCGACTTGAAGGGGATTGGATTCAACTCTACCGTTTTTTGATCAATCCCTGCCAATACAAGGGCTGAAGCATCTTTATCTGCTTGTTCTTTTAACTGTAAGATGTTGGTAAGTTTGTCTTTTACCTCATGAAAATGAGTACCGATAATCTGAGCAGCCTCTTTATGGGAAATGATTTTACCCAGACTGAAATAGTTTAAAAGTGGTTTGAGTACCCATCCAAATAGGGAAATTCCCGCAATTCCAAGCCATGAGAAAAACAAAAACTTTCTGACCGTGGAACTAAAATAGAAAAGGTGCTCCATTAACACATATACCAGAAATAAACCCACCAACAGGGCTGTGGTATAAAGTGCACCTTTAATGAATTGATTGATATAATACTTTCTGATGAACTCATCCAGCTTGGTAATAAGCTGATTATAATTGGAATTCGTTTTACTCATTGTATTGATTTTCAATTGGCTCTATCATAACTCAAAATTAGCAAAAAGATTGCCATTTTGGCTTTTAGAGAAACACATACAGCTTAAATCTATTCTCACTGTTAATGGTTCCTAAATTAGCGACTTTAATTTTTTATTGACAAATTCACAACCTTAATTTGTAACAAAGTTAAAAAAATCGTGTTTTGAAATTCATAAACTACTGTAATTATGAGTAATAAACTTGCAAGAAGAAGTTTTTTGGGAAGGATTTCAGTAGCTCTTTCATCGGCACTTGCTTTCCCCGGTCTATTGATTTCATCCAATAAGTCAGAAAAGGAGAAACCTGAGGAAAAACCAACGATAAAAGAGGTAAAACCAATGGGTTTTCAATGGGAAACATCTGATCCATTCCTTTTTTGTGTACATCATGAAGATAAGTTTCCCAAAGGCAATGATGAGATGGGGCCTGAGGCTTCTCTTAAAGGTAGGTCATTGGGAGATGATTTTATCATCAAGGATGGTTTCAGAATGTACCACGGTAAAAAGGTTCCAGGGTTTCCCGGGCATCCGCACAGAGGATTTGAAACAATAACTGTAGTGAGAGAAGGTGTAGTGGATCACTCCGATTCCCTTGGTGCTGCAGGAAGATACGGACATGGTGATGTGCAATGGATGACAGCGGGTAGTGGGGTTTTGCACTCTGAAATGTTTCCACTGATTCACAAAGACAAGGACAATCCTTTGGAACTATTTCAAATTTGGCTCAATTTACCCGCCAGGGATAAGATGGTAGATGCGCACTTCAAGATGTTGTGGGCAGAGGATATTCCCAACTACCGCAATGTGGACCTTCAGGACAGAGAAATATTAATCGAAATAATGGCAGGTGAATTAAACGGAATGAAAGCGCCTGCTCCTCCACCCAGTTCATGGGCAGCAAAACCGGAAAACGGAGTGACTATTTACAATATCAAAATGGATGCAGGAAGGACCTGGACCCTACCCGCAGCTCAACCCGGACTGAATCGTACTCTTTACTTCTACCGTGGACAGAATATGCAGATTGCAGGTAGAAATATACCCAACTATAACCTGGTGAAGGTTGAATCAGACAGGGATATTGTATTGAAAAACGGAAACCAAAGAGCCGGCATTTTGATGCTGCAAGGCAGACCAATCAATGAACCTGTAGTTCAATACGGACCCTTTGTAATGAATACACGCGAAGAAATCAATCAAACTTTCAGGGATTACAATCGCACAAGATTCGGTGGCTGGCCCTGGCCTGAATACGATTATGTGCATCCAAGAACTGAGGGACGATTTGCCAAACATGCAGATGGTCGAATAGAAAGACCATCATAATAGTTAGCCTTAAGCTATTGAAAATATGCAATTCCTAGATCCCAAATTAGAAGATTACTGCAAGGAAAAAAGTAGTTCTCCGGCAAACTATCTCCACGAACTCGAAAGAGAAACTCATCTGAAGACTTTGGCGCCTGTCATGGTCTCCGGTCATTTTCAGGGTAGGGTTTTGTCGATGATCAGCAAATTGGTACGTCCGGAGCTTGTTTTGGAGATTGGTACCTTTACTGGTTACTCGGCACTCTGTCTTGCAGAAGGTCTTGCCGAAGACGGAAAATTACACACCATAGAGGTAAATGATGAACTGCAGCCATTAATTGAAAAATACCTGCAACAAAGTCCTTACCAATCAAAAATAGAACTGCACCTCGGTCCTGCTGAAGATATTATTCCTGAAATTGAGGGGGATTTTGATCTGGTATTCATAGACGCCGGCAAGAAAATGTATGCTCATTTTTTCGATCTCGTAGCAGACAGAATGCGCCGCGGAGGACTCATCCTCGCCGACAATGTATTGTGGAGTGGAAAAGTACTCATGGAAAAAACAGATGATGAAACTCAGGCACTAAAAGACTTTAATGCCAAGGTGCTGGAGCATCCTGAGTTCGAAGTATTAATGCTTCCAATCAGGGATGGGATTTCTGTGATACGGAAGAAGTAGTATCAGATTAACATAGGATGAGTGCTGATTCAATAATCACAAAGCTGTTCTAATTCCGCAATCTAACTTCCTCTCAGATAGGGCAATCCTGATATGTCTTTGGTGCTTTCTTTTGCCTTAGAAGCAGGGATGACATTAAAATTTTCATTTGAGATATAGACCTCAAAGAAAGAATTGGACACAAAAGTACCGGTATTGGGTACTTTGGGTAATGGAGCTTCCGCTTCTATTCCACCGTAAATGTAGCCTATCAAAACTTTTTCTTTGCTGATTTCGGAAAGCTTAATGACTCCGTTGTCAAAGGAAATACCTTTTTTGAAAATATCAGGGTTGGGTATAAAGTGGGTACTCGTTCCCAATAGTCGGTTACCCGGAATTGGTTCAGGGAAAATATACTGCGAAGAGCTGCCATCAGCATTTAACTGGAGTGTGGTAATGTCTCCAATAAATGGGAGTCCATCATTTCTGCCTTGCTCAGTTGCCAGATTATAGATGGCTTTCTGCGAGTCGGTTTGAAAATAATAGTAATGACTTATACCACCGAAAAATGTATGGTAAACAGTTGCTTCCTCACCTTCATCATCATAAACAGAAATAACCGGACACTCATACTGAGAAAATTTTTGTTCAATACTCCTGTCAATTTCATAATCCTGTGGTCCCTGAATATAAATGGGGTAAGTATATGCTCCAATTATTCCCGGAGGAAAAACTCCGCCTAGAACGGTTATGCGCTCTTGTCCTGTAGCAGGATCAATATCTTCTATTATATTTAGGTCTCTTCGATGAAAGGGATGATCCTCTTCTGTGCTGGTAGTAGCTCCATAGCTTAAAATACCAAAATCATTAGGGTTGAGTGTAAATACCTTTATTTCTTCAGTATATTTCTGGACAAAATTGGCACCACCAAATGCCCTGTATTGCCCATTGAATAATTGACCCATAATCAAATAAAATGCATTGTCCTTTTTTAATAATTCCCCACCGGTCACTGCCAGTCTCTCATCATCAAACCAATCAAATAATTCCTGAATTTGGTCTGCTGCTGAATTGCTTTTTACAGCATCTATAAGATCCACTGCATTTACCCTGATCATAGTAGAAAAAGTTTTCATGTCGCTCCCATCTGCTTTCCAGCCATATCCTCCGACTATGTAGAAATTTCCACTTTCTCTGTCTAAGTAAAACTGCTGATTGGTTGCCTGTAAAGGGGCAGAAAGCTCATCATTTAGCTCATTTACATCAAAATTCCAAATGTCTCCAGAATTGATATCCAATACATAAATAAAATTGTTGGAACTGTCGCGCACAAAGTTTTCCCCTTCACTTTTGAATGTATGTAACCCCTGTCGACGACCGCCCATAATCAACAACAATCCGTCATCACCCGGTAAGGCAAAAGAATACGACTGTACCCTTGGTAAATTCACTCCTGCATTCCATTTTTTCTCAGTAAAAACAAGCTTAAAAGGCATGGAATCAGTGGCATCAGGAGTTACGGTAATTTTCTCCTCTACATCACCTCCAGACCGATTAGAATTGCAAGCTATCAACTGGAAAATAAGGAGAAAAAATAACGGAAGAATAATTAATGAAAGGGATTTTTTCATGATTTCTGGTTTATTGGCTTTGCAAGTTTTTTATGTAATACATAATGGTCATAATTCTCGATGGAGATAGATCTCTCGATAAGGGCATGAATCTCGGATCATCAAAATCAACAGACATATAAAAGGGAATTGCACCTCGTGTTATGCCCAATGGTCCAACCCTTTTGGTAAAATAGACAGCTTCCCAGGGAGGATTATTTGCATAAACACCAAAGCTGTGTTCATCAGACAGATCAATCCGCTGTTTCATAAAAGGATAAAGTTTCATATAAGGAGCCATCATCTTTTCAATTTCAGCCCATTCCGGATTCTTATTGGTTTCATACTGAGACCATACTACACAGCTAATCAGGTGATTTTGAGCAGGAGCCACTTTTGACCAATCCGGCTTTTCGGCATTGGGGTCATATACAATAATGAAATACAATTGCCCATCTAACTCCTCTGTCCTTCTTCCCGGATCTCTAAGAACTTCAATAGTGACTTCAGCAAATCCATTTGCATCGGATGGGGTTATGCCGGCCTTTATTGCACCGTCTGCTTGTGGGGTGTTACCCGGACTATTTGGTGGGACAGTAGCTCCGGGAGTATTTCCGTGAACACTTTCAATATGTATCCCTAACTGCTTATCCGCAACCGGTTTTCCATTAATACTGCAATATACGGTTGTGGAAGCTTTTGTGCCGGGATTGCCTTCCATCCGAACTGATCTGACTTCGGCAGCATAGTCCGGAACTGAGGCTTTGCCTTTTAATACTGTTTGTTCTCCTAAATCTTCTCTGGACATTATCAGACTTAATGAACCTTGGTAAATTGCTGATACCTGATCAGAAGTCAAGGGTAATTCACAAATTTGTGCATTGTTGTCGTATGAAAAGGCAGAATAGTCCACTTTACCCAGATTAACTTTCTGACCATCAGGAAGATCAACAACTGCACTAAGGGTTCCCAGATCCACAGGAGGGCCACCTGCATTCTGCCTGCAAATACCGTTGGACAGGTCCAGGATAAGAGTTGACCTGGCTTCATCAACAGCAAACGGACAATTATTAAAAGAAGGCCAGTTCCAGGCTTGAGTCTCACTAAAAGCTCTCGGAAAAAGCCATTGTTTGCCGGGATTAAATAAAGGTTCAGTTTCAAAATACGGTCCTATTGCTCCGGTTATCCTGCCGGTTCTGAAATCCAGATCCTCGGGAACATTCCTATAGCCATCCAATGTGAATTTTAAGGACAATTGGTAGCCGTTGTCATCTGAATAGGTAACTTGTTTTAATTTTTGCAGCACATCAGAACTTGTGTCTTTCCAGTCTTCCTTCTTAATTGTGATAATTGACTGAAAAAAACCAGCAGCATTCATATCACCACCAAAGCTGTCCATGGTGTAATCTGAAGGATTCCAACTCCTTTTGGGCAAAACACAATTGAACCAGCAATCATTGAGCGCAGTAGGTGTCATCAATCCTTTTATAGATCCGCCATCCGGCAAATTGATTTTTAGTTCCAGTCCATATATTGTGGAAACCCCCTGTTGATAAACGTCAAGATCTACAATTTTAGCCGGGGAGGGTTGGTCGGTGGAAACAAGTTCACTCCCAATTAAGGGATCACTGGAAACATACCCATTCTCACCCAAAATTGACTTAATCAGACAGTTTTTTAGCTGAAACCTGTGCTGACCATTGGGCTCTTGCCAGGGAGATGGATTGGTGCACTCGGGGTCATAATGAGTTGGGTCGTTATTAACTGTAGATGGATCAGTAAAAAATCTTCCACTGAAATGAATTCTTGGTACATTTAAATAGCTCATGGTTTTTATTAATTAGTTGGTGGTTTTATCAATTTTCCCTTCGACAAAGTACATGTCTATCTTACCCTTATTTTTTGCATCTATCTTACCGCGATATCTGCAAACAAAATGATTTTTTACTGCTTCATAAGTGGTTTGACTGATATTTATTTTTCCGGCTGACCCGTTACTTTCCATTCTTGCTGCAACGTTTACGGCATCGCCCCAAATATCATAAGCAAACTTTTTTATGCCAACTATACCGGCTATAACCGGTCCGGTATTGATTCCTATTCTAATTTCAAAATAGACTCGACCTTCCCTTTTTCTTATTTCTATTTCTCTTTGCACAAAATCTCTGATCTCCATCGCAGCCATTACCGTATCCACCGGATTCGCCAGATTACGAACAGGGAGTCCGCCTGCGCACATATAGGAATCACCTATCGTTTTGATTTTTTCAATGCCATACTTTTGAATTATCCTGTCAAACTCAGAGTAAAAGTAGTTTATCTCATTCACCAGTTGTTGAGCATCAAGTGTCTCACTCACTTTTGTAAAATCAATAAAATCAGTAAATAAAATGGTGGCAACATCAAACTCCCGGGCACGCGCTGATCCTGTCTTCTTAAGCTCCTCTGCTGTTTCGGCCGGCAGGATATTCATCAGTAAATCATCTGATTTCTTTTTTTCAACTAATAATTCCTTAGTCCTTTCTTCCACTTTTTCTTCCAGATTTTCATACAGCTGAGAATTTTCAAGTGAAATGGCCATCTGTCCACTGAGGAGCTTTAACAATTCAACTCTTTCCTGATTGAATACTGTTTCTGAAAGGTTATTTTCAAGAAAAATAATCCCGGTAATCTGACCCTTAAGTAGAAGCGGAACACATAAAACAGACTTTATCTGATGATCTTTGAAATAGGGATCCTGATTAAAAGATTCATTGTCCGATGCATGGTCAAGCACCACAGAATCCCTACTACGAGACACATAATTAATTACAGAATGAGGAATGTTTCTATAATTTTCATATTCCTGATTATCGAGGCTCCTCACTTCTTCTTCATGAGCAAATTTCTCTACAACTGCCTTTAAGGTTCCACCTCTCTTCAACAGCAGGACGACTCTTTCTCCTCCTGCATTTTCAATGATTATCTGCAAAAGACTTCCAATTAAATCTGTCAGCTTTATTTTACTTGAAATGGCCTCTGCCGATTTAAGAATGCTTGTCAGATCCATTTTATCCATACTAATATGAACTGAATCTGATTTTTTCGTTGAAGCAATATTGGTGAAATCCGATGAAGTAAAAACTCCAAAGACAGTATTTTCATACTTTTCCCTCAGACTTTCAGCTATTCCCGTGGCTCCTATTTTTATGAAATGGAAATAAGCATCTTTTAAGTGAATGGCAGCCAGCTTTTGTCTTCCTCTATTTTGGAATAAAATAAATGCCCTCAAGTTTGCCAAGGCAACAATATCGTTATAACCATTTACCCGCGCTGCTGTGTCAGCTTTATAGAAAAATACTTCAGCCTGCTCATAATCATCATTCAAAATGCTGTATTCTGCCTCTAACAAATGGTACTTATGCGAAAAATTAGCCTCGTTATTTTTACTGAAGCCTTTGAATTTCGCAATGATTTTCCTGAGTTGATTTTTGGCTTTCATTCTGTCCAAAGTGGATAGTTCAGGCAGAACAGCAGCTATTATCAACCCACTGTAGAAAAAGTGTTCAGCGGTATGAAGCATACCCGGAGAATCGGGTAAAAATGATTCTGATTTTTTTAATACATTATACGCTTGCTGGTACTCACCCCAGAGGTAAAGCGCTTTCATTTTATTGATAAAATAAAAGTGAGCAAAGTGGCGTGTACTGAATTGCCCCAAGCGTTCTTCCACCTCTTCTTCATTTTCAAAAAATGAAATCGGGGATTCAGTTTCTCCTTTAAGGTTTTGTACAACCCTTTCCATGCATTGCAAACTTAAGATCACTTCCTGATTATTGATTCTTTCAAGAAAGGGAAGGTATTTCGAGGAGACTGCCAGAATCTTATCAAACTCCACACCCCTCATAAAAAGACTCTGTACAGTAGCACAACAAGCGCAGGACGCATGAAAGTAATCTCCTACCTCTAAAGCGGATTCATAGGCTTTCCTCCAATACTCTTCCATTACCTCTGCGGAATCAAACCATGGAACAGCAAAATAGCCAACAACAAAATATACTTCAGCACGGTATCCTGATGCATTGTATTTTTCAATCAGATTCAATGTGAGTTGACCGAAGTCATAGCCCTTTTTCTTCTGATTCATTATAGCACCTTGAAAAATGGGACCAAGGGCAATATGTCCGATATAGACCCCGTCGGAATTACCGTATTTCAGGCTGAGATTGACCATTTTTACCGCCAATGCCACACACAATTCAGGTTTGATTTGAAAAGCAGCTCTTGCAAAAGTTGCCATTAACAACATTGCCATTTGCAGTCGCTCATCTTTCATAGGACTCAAACTCAAAAAATCTGCCGGCTCTTTACCTCTTGATAACCACTTGTACTTGAGTAAATCAATTGCAAAAAGAGGAGGAATGAATTTTTTAGGGACACTTACTCCCAACTCCGTAACGGCTTGTACACCCGTTTGATAGGCCTCGTGAAATAATTGTCTATTGGTAAAGTAGTGAATTTTCGATTGGAAAGTTAAGGCTCTTTTGAGCGGGTCTCCACAATTTTCTAAAGAGAGTTTGTAGTATTTTTCGGCTTCAACGTATTTTCCGTTTAAATGATAACATTCAGCAGATTGTAAATAAAGATCGTTTAGCAATTCCCTCTCAATTGGACTATCCAGAGAATCATTTATTGAATTGGCAGTAGTTGCATAATTCAGCGCCTGAGCATAGGCTGTGGAATTTTGGGCTTTCTGGCTGGCCTCAAGATTTAGATGAATTAATTGTATGGGGAGCTCCTCCCGCTGCAAGACCAAATCCAGAGCATAATTCAAATGATCGGTTATCGTATAGATATCATTTCCGGTCGGTTTTTCTGCTTCCATTTTTAACAAAGCCTCACCAATTTGCATCCTCAAAGTCTTACTTTCATCCTCATTCAGTAGATCGTAGGCTGCCTGCTGTAATCTGTCGTGGGTAAATTTAAAATACTTTTCTTCTGATTTTTCGCGCTCATCAATAGATTTTAGAAAACCCAGTTCTTCAATTTTAGATAAATGAGTCAACAAATCATCCAATTGAAAATCAACAATTTTGCTAAATTTCACCACTTCGAAGATGTTCCCAAAACATGAGGCTATTTTTAAAATTCTCTGTAATTCCGGAGCAAGAGCCCGAATGTTTTGATGGAGTAGATCAAGGACATTGTCACTGATTTCAAGTTGTTTTACCTTTGCCAAATCATAAGTCCAACTACCTGAATCATGGTCAAATATTATAGCTGAACTATCGTAAAGTTTGAATAGACATTGCCTTGTAAAAAAGGGGTTTCCTCCTGTTTTTTCGTAGATAATTTTTGCCAGATCAAAACAGTCCTCTTGCTCAATTCTTAGTGTATCTGCAACGATTTCATGAAGATCAGCCAATGATAGGGGCTGTAGATTAATATTGTTGATATTTACCCCGTTTGCAGTTAATTTATCCAGCATTAATCTTAATGGATGAGCTGCATTGACTTCATTATCTCTGTAGGCTCCTACAAAAAAGAACTGTTGGAGTTGACTGCTCAATATTGAATCTTCAATCCATTCGCGACTAGCTGAGTCCATCCATTGAAGATCATCAAGAAAAAGGCAAAGTAATTTGTTGTTTTCAGCAAAAGTGCGAAAGAAGGCATTAAAAGTTGTTCGAAATCTATTAGCAGACTCCACCGGTGGGAGTTCTGGCACCTCAGGCTGGGGACCAATTAAAATTTCAAGTCTGGGAATATGTGCAGTAATCAACCCTGCATTTGCCCCCAAATTATCAGTAAAGCGTTTTTTCCAAACTTCTAACTCTTTATCACTTTCTGAAAGAATTTGATTGATTAAATCTGATAGCGCTGCAAAAACCGGCTTTAGAGGCGACCTTTGTCCTAATTGGTCAAACTTGCCGCTTATAAAATATAGATTTCGAAAATTGCTATTCTTTATCTCATTGATTAATCTGGATTTTCCAACCCCGGAATAACCTGATACCAGGAGCAATTCTCTTTCTCCCCTCATAAAATTATCGAAAGACTCTTTCAGATTATCCAGATTTTGATTTCTGCCGTAAAGTTTATCCGGTATAGAAAAAACAAAAGAGTTGTCATTTAATCCCGGTAAGAAATCTACTATTCCGGTTTCACTAAAAAATTGCTTATTACATTTTCCAAGATCAAAAAATAAACCCTGAGCACTTTGGTATCGTTGTGCAGGATCTTTTTCCATCAATTTCATTACAATATCAGAAATCACTTTCGGCAAATCTGGTCTTACCTTTTTTGGGGGTGTTGCCTTTATTGCGAGATGACTGTGAATCACCTCCATGTGGTCATTATGCTGAAATGGGAAGCGCCCTGTAAGCAAATAGTAAAAAAGAATTCCAACAGAATACAAGTCAGCCCTGTAGTCCAGTACTTTATTTGTTCTACCTGTCATTTCAGGAGAAACATAGTTTACATTTGCGTATGAAATATCCCTTGAATCTGCGCGATGAAATTCTCTACCTAATTTTGAAGCCAGACTAAATCCACCCAAACAAATTATGTTTTTGGCTGAGTCGTACCAGAAATTCTGAGCATTCAGATTTTTATGCACATACCCCTTACTGTGAATAAAGCTTACTACCTCAGCGATTTGTAATGAAAAATTTAAAAACAATTCCAGATCCATTCCCTC
>SLKL01000317.1 GCA_007134625.1 Saprospiraceae bacterium | reverse complement strand
TTGAAAAACAACAGATTGTGGAAGCGGCATATGCTAAAGCAACTACATTTTTCTCTACAGATACTATGGCTAGGGATACCTTGGAACTTTATTTGAGTTGTTTGGAAACCACTAAAGATTGATTTATTCAATAATGCATTCCTCTATCGCATCGAAAGGGTATTCCTCTCTATATGTTTCTAACAAAATGCTTCAGAGTGAACTTTCAACTTTCAAACCTTGCACTTTACACATCACAGATTGAACATTAAAAACCTACATTGAAGCACTCATAATTCACCCTGGCCGTAAAATAATAGTTAAAGACATGCATTAGATGGAGAATAAACGGTAAAAATTCCTTTTATTTGCAGTTTGTCTGTACTTTGAAATTAAGTTACTTTTGCATTATGAAAGTTTTTGAATTTCAGCTTGACAGAATTTTTTGCCCGGCTAAAAATAGAAAGTAGAACCTAGTCACTCAGGTGATTTAACCAAAAATAAATCAATGCAAGCAATCCGTACTCTCGTCATACTCTCGCTGGTCTTTGCTTTTCCGTTTATGGATACAAAAGCTCAGGAGATTCATTGGACTCAATACGAAATGATGCCACTGTTGCTCAATCCTGCCAAAACGGGTGATTTCAGTGGAACGTTCAGGGTAAATGGAATTTTCCGAAATCAGTTCAGTAGCATCACTCCCGATGCATTTAATACGCCCGGGCTTTCTGTAGATGCGCCGGTAACCAATGGATTCTGGGACAATGACTGGGTAGGAGCAGGTGGAGTTCTGTTTGTTGACCGCGCGGGAGCATTAGGTCTTCAGACAGGAGGCTTTTTATTGAGTGGTTCTTATCACAAGGCGATTGGTAGAGAGGCCAATACTTACCTGGTGCTTGGTCTTCAGACGGGTGCTTTTGCAAAAAGAATCAGAGATATAGATGCCTACCGAAGTGAAGCCTTAATTCTCGGTCAGGATGATCCGATTCAAGGGATGTTGTCCGATCAGGCCCAAAATGCTCAGGAATATGCCGGTGGTATTATCCTTAAATCCAAAATCAGTGAATCTACTTTTATGGAGCTGGGTTTTAGTGTCAAGCATATCAATCGCCCGAGATTAAGCATACTGGGTTCAGGTGGACGATTACCCATGAGATTTACAGGGCACGGCTATGTCGATGTTAAACTAAACGAGTTTTTAACCATTACACCCGGATTTATTTACGAGAGTTATGAACCTGCATCGGTTGCTATAGCGCAAGTTCGAGGTTCACTTCTCGTTAACAGTGAAAAAGATATATACGTGAACGCCGGACTTGGATATCGCGTTAATGACTCAGGGCATTTGATGTTTGGAATGCAATTTGGGGACTTGACAGTGGGAATGGCTTATGATTTGACACTATCTGATTTGGCCGGAGCAGCCAATTATTTTGGTGGGTTTGAAGTGGCAGCAAGTTATATTGTCAAAATCTATAAAAAGCCTGAAGCAGATCCGGTCATCTTTTGTCCAAGATTTTAATTGGTCTTAAAATACTAAATCACAACTCAATGAGAATGATGTACAAATTTCTTCCGTTTTTTACAGCTGCACTACTATTCCAACTTACCCTTTTGGCACAACCGCTTTCCGAGCCAACCTATGAGATGAACTTAGCGTTTGCTCATGAGCTCAAAGCAAATCACGATTACTTCAATGCTTTGGACTTTTTTCAGGAGTGTTTCAGAGAAAGCAGAGATCAGGAGTTACTTCCACATCTCGCCAAGCTGACTTATTTGCTCAGAGACTACGACCGCGCTGCGAGATGGTTCGCACGTTATATCGACAGAGATGAAGAAAAAGTTTTTGTAGAGGACAGATTCTATTATGCCAGAACTTTACGCAAAATGGGTAATGAAGAGGAAGCTGCTGAAATGTTCCGCGAATTTCTAACCCTTTCAGATGATGAAGACTTAAAGAGAAGGGCTGAGATAGAACTTCTCGGAATGGAAGTTGTACGCGGTATGGAACAGCCGGAGGATCTTTTTGTAACAGCTTTAGGTGAGGGCGTAAACAGTGGATTAACTGACTTGTCACCTGCTGTCGGCCCCGATGATAATCTCTATTACGCAACCTTTAATCGCAGGAGCAGAATTACCTATACGGAGGATGAGCAACCACACTTTCTGAGGATTTATTCAGCACCAGCAGATGATGACAGTTGGGGTCAAGGTGAAAGAATGAGACACCGAATCAACAGAGAAAATTACCATACGGGCAATGTTGCCTTTTCCAGAGATAAAAGCACGATGTTTTTTACTCGTTCACAAATCAAAGGGGATATACTGATTGAAAGTGAAATTTTTATGAGTACCTGGGATGGCAGCGACTGGGGAGCACCACAGCGACTTGAGGGGGTCAATGGCGATTGGATAGCCACTCATCCTGCACCGGGAGAGCTTTTTGGGAATCCTGTTTTGTTTTTCGTTTCTGATATGGATGGAGGCAGAGGTGGAAAAGACATTTATTACGCTACCCACCGTGGTGGAAATACTTATGGTACACCTGTCAACTTAGGACCCGTAATCAATACCCCCGGAGATGAAGTAACTCCTTTTTATCTGGATGGAAAATTATTTTTTAGCTCAGACGGTCACGCCGGAATGGGAGGCCTTGATGTGTTTGAAAGCAGTTGGGATGGAACGCGATGGAGTGAACCTGCCAACATGGGACCCGGTATCAATTCTCCTTTTGATGATATGTACCTGCGTTTAGACGAGGGAGAAAGAAGTGGTTTTATCGTGTCCAACAGACCCTATGAAAGAAAGCGAAGCTCAAGAGCTCCTAGCTGTTGTGATGACATTTTCCGCATTCAGGTAGAGGACGTTAAGGTCAATTACCTTGCAACTGTTTTAGACGAAAACAATCAGCCCTTATTGGGTTCATCTATATTGGTACAAGAAATCAGAAGAGGGGAAGTAGTGAATGAAATAGGCGCTACCAATGAAGAAGGCAATACATACAATGTGCCGCTTCAACCGGAGCGTACATACAGAATAATCATTGAACGGGATGATTACCACAGTGATTCAGTTTCAATAAATACTGTCGGACTTACAGAAAATACCACCTTCGAACGGGAGTTTTTCCTTCTTGAAAGAGATCCTGTTATTGAAGTTATTTCCATGAATGAGCCCATAAGATTGAGTAATATCTACTATGATTTTGACGATGACCGCATTTTGCCGGAGGCAGAAAGTGACCTGAATTATTTGTATGAATTGATGGTGGACCACAGCGATAT
>SLKL01000043.1 GCA_007134625.1 Saprospiraceae bacterium | reverse complement strand
CACTATGAAAATGCAGGATATGCCTGGCACTCGGGCGTAGGGCTAAATACCATTGACGGTAATCATGGAAAGTTAACAGTAGAATTGATAGAAGAGGCCATACGACCGCTGACTGATTGGTATCCACGGACTTCTTTGGTCGTATTGGAAAACAGTTGCAATAAAGCCGGTGGAACACATTACACGCTCAAAGAAATGCAGGAAATTTCACAATTCTGCAAATACAAGGGGCTAAAACTCCATTTGGATGGAGCAAGGATTTTCAATGTTTTAGTTGAGGAAGGTTTTACTACCGCACAATTAGGTGAAATATTCGACAGTATTTCCATTTGCCTTTCAAAAGGCCTTGGAGCGCCCGTAGGTTCCCTTCTAATTGGAACTCATAGCGACATAGCCTATGCAAGAAGACTGCGAAAAGCTTTGGGAGGTGGCATGCGTCAGGCAGGTTATCTTGCAGCAGCCGGCATCTATGCCCTTGACCACCATATCCCTCAACTTAAAACAGACAATACCAATGCCGGTAAAATCCGTAAAACTTTATCCGATTGTCCCTTTGTAGAAAACATCCGTCCCGGACAAACCAATATTGTAATTTTTGACCTGAAAAAAGGCATCACAGCAGATCAATTCCTCGATGCATTAAAGGAGAAAAATATCCTTTGCTCAGCTTTCGGCAAACAAACGGTAAGGATGGTCACCCATAGACATATTCAGGATGTTGATATAGATTATGTGTTGAAGGGGTTATTGACTGTTGATTTACAAATTGAAAGTTGAAAAGTAACTAATTTAATTTTTGGCATTAATTCCAAGTAACTATTTACGACCTTAGATGTCGCATAAATTTTGTCATGATTTTTGCTTTTTTAATGCAAAAATCCCGCCAAAATTTGGGAGATTTTCAGTTTAATAGTTACGATTTTTTTTCACTAAGTCTCGGAGGACACAAAGAGATTTTGGTGGTTTGATGACAACTCCTCAGGCATAATTGTAATTTTAATTATTTGCTTGGCTTCTTTTGTGGTTGATTTTGATTTCAGTTATTAGAAAATGGAATTAATGACCTAGATTATAAAAAAATTACTTTAAATTCAAAAGCACGAATCATGAATCCAATGCAATTACTATCTGTGATCTCAAGTAAAAATAGAATCAGAAAATACCTGTTATAGGCAATTAAAAGCTTATTATATTTCATTAATTGAATAAATAATGAAATAACGAGTCTTTATTTTTATTAAAGGTCTATAAATGGTAATAACTAATCAATTTAAGAACATATTTCCATAAAAAGACATTGAAAGATTTGGTTTTTTTAAAAAAAGGTCTTACCTTTGAAACAATCCTTTTTATTTTAACCATTTAAAAATACGAAATCATGAGAAAAGTTTCCAGTTTTCGGTTTCCAGTTTCCAGTTTCCAGTTTCCTAATTCTGCTCTTTATTCCCTTTCTGTTTGTGAGTTGTGAGAAAGAAAGCACAAAAGAAATAAATATTAGTTCAGAAGCCTTTTCTGAAAACCGATCAGAATTGGGAATCAACTATGAATGGTTAGAAGAATTCAGGCTAAATCTCCTTAGTACAGAAGGTCAGTTTTACTATACAATATCGGAAGTGGAATATGGCATTGAAACAATTTACAATATTATTGGATCAGTTGGTCCAATGAAATATACCAATCCCAAAATCTACAAAGACTCAATTTTGATTCCCTTGACCGATGGAGTGATCAATGGATCAAATGTAAAAAACCTAAGCAGTAAGATCTTTTCACTTGTAGAAGGTTACGTGTTCAAATCAAATAGAGGTTTTCTTTTTGTCGATCTAAATATTGAACAATCAGGCAGCGATGCGATGGCTCGCATATCCGTAACAGCTGGTGATATAAGTGAACCAGACCTGAGTTCACCTTTTGCCCCATTTTGTGAACACAGTTATTTTACAGATCCTGAGTGCTTTCGATCAGCAGAAGGAAACCCAAGAGTTTTCCCATTTGAGATTTATTATGGCGGTCAATGCGGTGATCCGAATAACGAAACCTCTGCTCAATTTGAGGTAGAAAAGGCTATTATTCAAAATATTCCTAGGTTTATATATAAATTCAATCCTTTTGTCAATATAATTGAGGGGATATATAAATATACAAATCCGATTACTTCTTTTAAAAATCTAGGGATTATTTTTGAGAATTTCACTTCGCCTTATTCCAATTGTTCTCAATTAAACCTTAGTTTTATAGACAACTTAGATGATATTCAAGACATAAATCATCAATGGTATAGGCTAAATTGCAAACTGTGCACTATTTACGATTATATTGAATCAATTAGACCATCAGGCAAAGTTCTTTGTGATATCATTGTACATGGAGATGGTGTATATAATATAAACAGCTCAACAATTTGGTGGCATGCTGACATTGTATTTTGCGATGTAGAAATTATCCCTCCAAATGTTACTTGGAATGAACCGCAACAACCAATTTTAGATCTCCCAACAGAGGATGATTTTCTAATGGTATTATCATTTTTAGAATTCTAAAAACATAACATGAAATTTTACCTTCAAATACTTTGGTGCTTAATGCTATTAGGCACTTTAAATGCCCAAGTTGAAGTTCAATATTTTGATAATCCAGATAGGCTATTTCATCTAAATAAAATAGATGGAATACCTTACTTTGGAAAAAACACTAATCAATTAGACTTCAATATAAGTCCCAATAATTCCCAGATTTATATTTTCAATGGAATTAATTTTGAATTGAAACTAAATTTAAACTATATCAATGATAGTTTAAATAATGCTTATTTATTTGATCTATGGCAAAATGATGAGAAAATCATTATTCTTTTACTTAGTATTAGTATGTACCCCAATAAAAAGTATCTTACAATTATGGAGTACGATAACAACTTTGAATCATTTACAAAGACTAAATTATTTGCTGTTGACAACTTGAGGTTGCCATTTGGTCATCAAAGATTACAAATTGGCAAAAAAACATCTTGGTATTTATTAGAATTTAGTAATAGTAATATGGAAGGTAAAGGGGTTGTAAGAGTGAATTATGAAAACGGGATTGTAAATTTAGATCGGGTTTTATTTGATAAAGGCACTATTGGATTAAGTTTAGATGATGTTTTTTGGGATGGGGATAAGGAAATTTTAATTTTAAACACGACTAATAGCCTTAGAAAGTTTCTTGTATTTAATACCGAATTTAATCTTTTATATTCTGGTTATCAAAATTCTCGCTTCCATGGAAT
>SLKL01000005.1 GCA_007134625.1 Saprospiraceae bacterium | reverse complement strand
TATCGCCATATGGCTGGAAGTTTTCACCATCAACTGTGTAGTATAAAACCTGCTTGAGCATACCGGAACCTGATCGCTCAGCAGCATAACTTAATCTCAGATCTGAAAAACCCGTAGAATTTAACGATATAAACAACTCTCCGTTGATGGATGGGTTTCTCGGCCTGATGCCTCGTCCTGCCTCATAATCGTTCCTTGCATTGATGTCTGAACCACCGACATCATCCATTATCCCAATATCATCGCCATCTTCATCAATTTTTCTATAAAGGAGATAAGACGGGTGGGGACCATTAAAATAATCTGCAAAAACGGTATCCAACACTCCGGATACTGAATTAAAATGCCAGTAATGAATGATTTCCTGCTCTTCTTTTGGTGTACCTTCAAGGACTATGTTGTCAAATCGATTGTTGCCATTGTCAGCTACATTCTGCTCAAAAAAACGAATAATTACTGCAAAATCGGGATTGTCATTGGCATCCTCTAATTCAGAAAAATCAAAAGTCACTAACTCATAATCAGTATTCACTTCAACAGTATCGCCAAATTGAGAAAAGTTTTCTCCATCAACGGTATAATACAGAACCTGCTTTAACATCCCCTGACCTGACCTCTCTGTAGCATACGAAAGGAATAAATTCTCATAATTTACTGAACTCAAGCCAATATATAACTCTCCGTTAAAAGATGGATTTCTCGGTCTGATTCCTCGTCCTGCCTCAAAACCCTCTCTGGCATTGACATCAGAACCTCCAACATCATCCATAAATCCTATATCTGCGCCCTCATCATCTATTTTTCTGTATAAAATATAGGGTTCACTACTACTTTTCGAGTAATCAGCAGCGACTGTGTCAAGAACACCTGAAGCATCATTAAAATGCCAGTAGTGAATAATATCCTGAGCATTTATCTGAGAAGAAAATAAAAAAGTAAGGATGGTAATTGATAGTAAAAAGCTTTTCATTGCGATGTATTTTTTATGGGTACAAAAATGAGTCTTTAAAATTAAAATCAAAATTATGAAATTGTTAAGCCAATGATGCAACGCCAATTGTCTTTCCTACTATTGAAATGAATTTGCCGAGAATTTCCAAGGTCAGATAAATTAAATTTCCATTATCTCCTGTCCCTTTACCTTAACATCCATTAGAAATAAATTAAATTTACTTTCAAAAAATGAAAATCCGGATATTTCTTTTTCAATTGATTCTAATATTGGCATCATTCTCAATCTATTCACAATCTGAGCTTCTACACATCAAGATATGCGATCTCCCTGAAGAAGTTGCAGAGAGCTCTGGTCTTTTAATCGTGGATGATGCTACCATTTGGTCCCATAATGATTCAGGCTATGACAATGAACTCTTTCTGGTGGATAGCAGTGGTACGCTTTTGAGGACGGTGGTAGTCACCAATGCCACCAATGTTGACTGGGAAGACCTTGCTTATGATTATGAAGGCAATATCTGGATCAATGATGCCGGAAACAATAGTAATGCACGAACAGATTTAAAATTATACAAAGTTAATGCAGCTGATTTAGCTGAGAATGACTTTGTTGAAGCTGAGATCATTTACCTGGATTATCCCGATCAAACGCAATTTCCTCCTCCCGTAAACAACATGAATTTCGATATTGAAGCCATGGTATTCAGCAGAGACAGTTTGTATTTATTTACGAAAAACCGCTCAAATCCCACTTCAGGCTATACCAAAATGTACAGTCTTCCCGCAGTAGCCGGCACTTATACTGCAAATCTCGTGGATAGTTTTTTTGTTGACAGCGACATCATCAGAAGCCGGGTAACTGCAGCAGACATCCATTTTCCAACCGGGAAAATAGCCTTACTTACACGGACACAAATCATCATATTCTCCGACTACGGAGATGGAAGTTTTTTTAGCGGAATAGTAGAGAGAAACTTTTTCAAGAACAGGACTGATCAGGTTGAGGCACTTGGATTTTTAACGGAAAATACTTTTTACATGACAGACGAGGGAAGTCCGGAGCTTTCTATTCCGGGTTCCTGGTATCATGTAAAGCCTATCATCTCCTCTTCATCTGAACCCTTAGCTGTAGAATTTAGAACCATCTGGAATCCGAAAAATTCCACCATGTATTTAGAAGGAGAAGAACAGGTTCACTACTCTTACCAGCTATTCAGTATCAATGGAACGGCTTTGAAAAATGGCCAATTCCAGGGTAACAAAAGCTTGATGCTGAATGCATATTTACCTGGAATTTACCTTATGAGAGTAAGCGATAACAGCTCAGAATGGACTACTAAGTTTGTTATTTACGAATAATGGGTTGTTGAATGAATGCTTTTATAGCATATCTGGAATCACCTAATTATACAGCTGATTTTCTCCAAACCGGGAGACTCATAAAAAAGTATCCTGAGTTTTTGCCAATTTATCCAGATGATCCAGATTGTAATGCAAGCCCCTGCTCTCCTTTCTCAGTTCAGCTGAACGAGTGATGAGATAGCCAACAGTAATCATATTCCGTAGCTCACAGAGCTGAGGGGAGATAATGGTGCTCTGATAGATTTTTTCTGTTTCGGTATAGAGGAGTTTCAGTCGATCCAAAGCTCTTTTCAGCCGTACGGGAGTACGGACAATGCCTACGTAATTACTCATAATCTCCTGTAATTCTTTTATGCTTTGTGTGATCAATACCATTTCATCCGGCTCTGTAGTTCCCTTTGCATACCAAGGTGGGATGCCTTCGTTGATGAATTTTTTATCGACCTCAGCTAAAATGCTTTCAGCCACCCTGTGGGCAAAAACAAGTGCTTCAAGCAGAGAATTTGAAGCCAGTCGATTCGCACCATGAAGCCCGGAAAAGCTGCACTCACCAACAGCATACAGATTAGCAATGCTGCTTTTTCCGTGTAAATCTGCTACTACACCACCACAGAGATAGTGACAAGCCGGTTTTACAGGTATTCCATGTGAAAAAGGGTCAACCGCCTTTTCTTCACAAAAAGCTGAAATGATGGGAAAATGGGTTGTAAAGTCCTTACGTGGAATGGGACTACAATCCAATAAGACGAATTCATCGCCTCTTAGTTTCATCTCCCGGTCAATCGCACGGGCTACTATATCTCTCGGTGCCAGACTTTTTCGGGTATCGTATTTTTCCATAAAAAGATCTCCATCCCGGCTTTTGAGGATAGCCCCATGTCCCCTTACAGCTTCAGAGATCAAAAACGCTGGGTTGGGACCCCCGGGATCGTGAAAGGCAGTAGGGTGGAATTG
>SLKL01000258.1 GCA_007134625.1 Saprospiraceae bacterium | reverse complement strand
GAAAGTCCATTTTTGATCACTGTGGACAAGGGCCGAGGAAGATTAGTTAGTTGTTTTTGGTAATAATGAGTCTGGTTCTAAAAACATTAAATCTCCCCGTATAAGAGAAATTGAACCTTCTTGATTTTTTTGAGGATCTCTCGCCCTAAGACGAGACCAAAAAAGAAAGTAAGCTATGCTATGCGGGCAGAGTCTCGTCCAAAAGACGAGTTAGGCATTCTAAAACCCTATAGGTTGCATCATGAGTAGAATTTAAACCCCCAATAGTTTATATCAAAGCCTTTTTAAACTAACTAAATTTCAATAATTTACAGACATATTCTTATTTTTGTCATGTACTGAGTCATCCCACATAATCTCAACTCTTTGTTAACAACCACTACCCTGCCAATAAATACAGCAAAGAAGATGTTGGTTATTTCGTTTGATTATCGTATTTTTGCGCCCTTATGAAAAAAATGAATTTTTCTTCCATATTAATACTTTTTGCTATCGCCCTTATCGGTCTTTCTTCATGTAGAAGTGAATTTGAAAGAGTGCGAATAAGTGGTGATCCTGAGAGAATACTACAAGCCGGAAACGAATATTTCGATGACGGTGATTATACTCGTGCAAAAACCCTCTACGAATTGGTATTAAATACCTATAGAGGAAGAGCTCAGGCTGAGGAATTATACTATCGTTATGCTTACGCTCATTTTTACCTCGGGGAATATATTCTTTCGGCATTTTATTTTGAAAACTTTGCCAATACTTTTCCCAATAGCCAATACAGAGAAAACGCTGAATTTAAAGCCGCATATTCAAATTATATGCTTTCTCCAACTTTCAGGTTGGATCAAACTTACACTTACAAGGCAATTGATGGATTTCAGCGTTTTGTAAACAGATATCCCAACAGTGAGAGGGTTCCGGAATGTAATCGGCTGATGGATGAAATGAGAAAAAAACTAGAGAGAAAGGCATTTTATCAGGCGGATTTGTATTTCCGAATGGGAGCCTATCAGTCAGCTGTAGCAAGTTTTCAACATCTGCTGCAAGACTATCCTGAAACAGCTGATGCCGAAAGGGTCAGATACTTACTGGTCAAGTCTAATTTCAGGTTAGCGGAAAACAGTATCATTGCCCGTCAGGAAGAAAGATATGCAGCAACTATTAGTGCCTACAATAACTTTGTACGCAGACACCCGAATAGTGAATTTTTAAATGAAATAAATGGTTTCAAAGAAACATCTCAACAAAAATTAAAAGAATTAACCAATGAGTGATATCAAATCAAGAGTTCAGGAAATAGACCCCAATGTAGCCCCAAAGGATTTAATGCAATTGGTGGATAAGAACAAAAATATGTATGAGACTTTGGCTGTAATAACTAAAAGAGCCAACCAACTATCTCAGGATTTAAAAGCAGAATTACACTCGAAATTAGAGGAATTTGCAATCACGTCAGATACTATCGAGGAAATTCAGGAAAATAAAGAGCAGGTTGAAATCAGTAAGTTTTATGAAAAACTTCCCAATCCTGTAATTATTGCAATGAATGAATACATGAATGGTGACCTTGAATACAGGTCAAGAGACGAAGAATAGTCTATAATTTTTCTGATTATTCTCCTGAAACCATGTCCTCTCAAGCTATTTTAGCTAAAAACCTTAAAGGTAAGAAGATTATTCTTGGCGTTTGTGGTAGTATAGCTGCCTACAAATCCGCTTTACTTACTCGTTTGTTGATTCGATCAGGTGCAGAGGTGAGGGTCTGCATGACTAAAAGTGCGACAACTTTTGTGAGTCCACTTACCTTTTCTACTCTCTCAAAAAATAAGGTTATTACAGACATCTCTAAGAATCAGGACTGGAACGATCATGTAGAATGGGGACTTTGGGCTGATTTACTGCTCATAGCGCCTGCTACCGCTAATTCACTTGCAAAAATGGCAAACGGAATTACGGACAATTTTCTCACGGCTGTTTACCTTTCTGCTCGATGTCCTGTTATGATAGCTCCGGCTATGGATCTGGATATGTGGAAACACCCCTCTACGCTAAGAAATCTCAAACGACTTAAAGAGGATGGAGTCCACACAATAAATGTAGAAAAAGGCGAATTGGCAAGTGGCCTCTCAGGAGAAGGAAGGTTGGCTGAACCGGAAAATATTCTCAATCATCTGGATATTTTTTTTAACCAATCTAAAAAACTTTCAGGTCAAAAAGTATTAATAACTGCAGGACCTACGCAGGAAAAAATTGATCCTGTAAGATACATTAGTAACCACAGCACCGGAAAAATGGGTGTTGCGCTGGCAGAAGTTTTTGCCCGGGAAGGTGCAGAGGTAATGCTTGTCCATGGTCCCCTTAGCACTACCCTACCTGATCATCCTTCTATTTTGCTTTTTCCGGTAACTACTGCAGAAGAGATGATGAATAAATGCTCTGAACTTCACAGCAAAGTAAATTTAGCTGTTTTTGCTGCAGCAGTGTCTGACTACCGTTTAAAGAAGAGTTCGGAGAAAAAACTAAAGAAAACCGGAGCCGATGGTATGTCTATGGAGTTGATTCAAAACCCGGATATTGCGAGTAGTCTTGGACAAAGTAAGACTCCTGGACAAATTCATATCGGTTTTGCTTTAGAAACGGACAATGAGGAAGCCAATGCAAAAGAAAAACTGCATAAGAAAAACTTTGATCTGATAGTTCTCAACAGTCTTAAAGACAAAGGAGCAGGTTTTGGAGGTGATACTAATAAAGTAAGCCTGATTACACAAAATAATGTTCAAAAACTTGAGTTAAAAAGCAAGACGGAAACTGCAAAGGATATTGTCTCTTTTGCTTACCAGCATTTTATCGTCAAAAATAAATAAGTAATCCATGTTCAACCTATTTTTAAAAATATCTGCCTTTTTTGTAATTATCATTTTACCATTTGAAAATTTGCTACAAGCACAGGAATTAAATGTTAGCTTGAGGGTAAGTACACCACAAATTCAGGCTACTGATCCGCAAATCTTTCGCAATATGGAAAGTGAATTGAATGATTTTCTTCAGAACAGGGCATTTACTGACCTCAACTATCAGCCACAGGAACGTATTAATGTTTCCTTTCAGCTGACCATTACCGAGGAATTGGAAAACAATATTTTCAGTGCAGACTTATCTGTACAATCAACACGGCCGGTATTCAATTCCGATTATGAAACGACTGTTATCAACTATCTGGACCGGGATATTAAATTTGCCTTTACTCAGGGGCAGAACATTCAGGTTACCCGAACAAGCT
>SLKL01000336.1 GCA_007134625.1 Saprospiraceae bacterium | reverse complement strand
TCCCGTCCTCGATGAATTAAAAGAACTGGAAATCAAAGCTCCCGCAAGCCTAAAATCGAAACTGCTAAGTATTGCCCGGGAGCAGTTGGGCACGGTTGGTGCAGGCAATCATTTTGTGGACTTGTTTGAAGATGAAGAGGGCTATTTGTGGATAGGCGTCCACTTTGGTTCGCGGGGATTTGGACACAAACTGACAACAGGCTTTATTTCACTTTCTCAGGGATTGAAGTTTGAAGACAGACCGAAAAACACCAATATGGACAGCGATCCCATACTTTTTCACATAAAAAGTGAAATGGGGATTGACTACATTCAGACCATAGAACTTGCAGGAAAATATGCTTATGCCGGTAGGGATATTGTAGTGGATACGGTTTTAGGTATTCTTGGGACTCAGGCAACCTATGAAGTACACAATCACCATAATTTTGCCTGGAGAGAAGAGCATTTTGGCAGAGATTACTGGGTAGTCAGAAAGGGCTGTACGCCTGCTTTCCCCGGTCAAAAAGGCTTTATCGGATCCAATATGTTTGATACCTCCGTCATCATTGAAGGGGTAGATAGCCCTGATTCTGCAGATGGTCTGTACAGTACCGTTCATGGAGCGGGAAGAGTGATGTCGAGGCGCAAAGCCAAAGGAAAGACCAAATGGGTAAAAGGCAAAAGTGGAAGAAGAAAGATTATTTCCACCAAACCGGGTGTGGTGGACTTTCGGAAAACGCAGGAAAGAGCCAGAGCCCTCGGAATTGAACTAAGAGGTGGAGGAGCTGACGAAAGCCCGGAATGCTACAAATCACTGGAAGAGGTACTAAAATTTCAGGGTAACACCATCAGGATACTGCACAAACTTAAGCCAATTGGCGTTGCCATGGCAGGTGATGATGATTTTGACCCGTATATTGATTGAAACTGCTTTATTTTCTAAAAAACCAAAAACTCCCTGACTTGCTTCAAGGTCTCAGACGGAGCTTCGGCGTGTATCCAATGTCCTGCTTTGGGGATTTCTTTCAGATAGTTTTGGGGAAAAAGGTGATCGATGAGTTTTTGACTATCTGCAGTGATATATCCGGATTTACCTCCTTTTAGAAAAAGGGTTTTGCCCTGAAATTGCTCATCACTTTCTATTTCATTGAGGATGTGTTGGTAATTATCTACTATAGCCGGCAGATTGGGTTTCCACCTGAACCCTCCTTCCTTTGAGCGGCTTAGATTTTTCATAAGGAAGAGAACTATTGCCCTGTTTTTTATCCGTGAAAAAAGATGCTCCTCAATCTCAGATCTCTCCTCTGCTTTTTCCGGCTCAACGGACATTAATGCATCGAAAATTTCCTGATGTCCACCTGCATATCGCTGTGGAGCTATATCTGCCACTATCAATTTATCTACCCGTTCAGGATGATGATGAGCAAACTGCATAGCTACTTTTCCACCCATGGAATGTCCGAGAACTGAGGCTCTGTCCAATTGATGTTCATCCATAAACATGGCGAGATCCTCTGCCATAATCGGATAATCCATATTCGGATGGTGAAAAGATTTGCCGTGATTTCTCAAATCCAGTGTATATACTTCGTACTCCTCCGCCAGTTTTCTGGCAAAAGTCTGCCAATTGTCCAACATACCGAGCAGGCCGTGCATGATGACAACCGGCTGTCCTTCTCCTTGTTTTTTATAATTCAGTTTTTCTCCCATACTATTTAAACAAAAATTATGTGTTTGTGATCAATCAAAAACCGATTATCCACCTTTTGATAAAAAGCTATATTTGCATAACAAGCGCGCAAAAGTAAAAACTTAGATGGACTTTAGAAATATTCGAACATTAGGATGGATAACCTTACTCGGGTTCGGAGGTCTTGGTTTTCTATTGATATGGTGGCTTCGGGATGAAGGTATAGTTGATTTTCTGAGTGGTCACTACTCCATCGGCATTCAATTGCTGACGGGAGTTTTTTATGGGTTATTCTGTGGTTATATGGCATGGTTCGTAGTCAGCCGAAAGTTCATGAAACCCATCACCAATAAATATTCCCATATTATTCAAGGTTTGAAATTGTCTATTTGGGATATCTGGTTTATCTCCTTTTGTGCAGGTGTAGGTGAGGAATTGTTTTTCAGAGGAGGACTGCAGCCACTTCTCGGCATCTGGATTACGGCGATTATTTTTGTAGCCATTCACGGTTACCTCAATCCCACCAACTGGCGTATAAGTATTTATGGCGTCATAATGATCTTCCTGATGGCCGGTTTGGGCTACTTAACTGAAGAGGTGGGGATCATTTCGGCCATGACCGCCCACATGATTATCGATGTGATTTTGTTAAAAAAACTGGTAGCCTGGAAAATTCCTTTCTCTTTTGAAGAGGAGGAGTAGAAAAAGAATTTTCAAATACACCACTATTTGTCGTCCTGATTAGGCTTTTCGCCACCGGCTTTCTTATTGTTTGATTTGATTAGCAGTATAGTAAGGACGGTAAAAATCACAAAGCCAAGTGTTGAAAGCACTATCCTCCACGTATCGTCGCTATCCATACTATCTATCATAACCCACGCAGACCAAATCAGCAAAAACAACAAGGGCAGAAGCAGAGCCAAAAACTTTTGTTGTGGTTTCATAAGTTTTTTTTAGAGGTTAAAAATACGATTGATCCCGATTTTTTTCCATTATGAAGATCTTGGAGGTCAATTTTCAAGAATTTTTTCCAAAATAAGGCTATTTTTCAGGAAATTTTTCCAAAATAAAATTCAAGAAGGTGGTATTTAGGTCAATTAGTGAGAGCTCCCTTTAGGGATGAATCGGTAGCGCGTAGTGTTTTTATCACCAATTTTTTCCAGGATACCATTTTCTAAGGCCCATTTCAAGTCCCTGCTTGCCGTAGCTGTGGATATTTCTCTGAATTTTTTCAAATATTCAGCTCTTCTAAAATATTCGCCTTTGACCGTATATTTAAATTGATTTATCCTGTCGGTTTGGGTTAAATTCACTCTTTGAGTATTCAACAGTTCTTGCAAAGCTTCAAGAATTAATGCCAGCATAAATTCAATAAAAGGAGTGGAAGATCCTGACTTGTCAGATTTGGATAATGCTTCGTAATATTTATCCTGTTTTTCTTTAATGAGTAATTCAAGCGAAAGAAATTCAAAGACAGGGTAGGATGAAGTTAAAATCAAAGATTGCCACAGTCTTCCCATCCTTCCATTTCCATCAATAAAAGGATGAATGAATTCCAGTTCGTAGTGAAAAACACAGCTTTTGATTAACACCAAATCATCATCATTTTTC
>SLKL01000169.1 GCA_007134625.1 Saprospiraceae bacterium | reverse complement strand
GCCTTACTTACAGCTTCTGCAAAATCAGCATTCTCGCTCAGAAACCCATAGCCGGGATGGATGGCGTCTGCATTGTATTTTTTAGCGACTTCAATTATTTTCTCGGTCTTGAGATATGAATTTTTGCTTTCTGCAGGTCCAATACATTCCGCCTCATCTGCCTCTCTGACAAAGGGCATTTGCCGATCTGCTTCGCTGAATACTGCTAAGGTAGAAATGCCCATTTTTTTGGCAGAACGAATAATTCTTAAAGCGATTTCTCCCCGGTTTGCAATAAGGACTTTTTTCATCTTCATTTTTTCTTTAGGTGAAATTATTCAACTATTTAATTTTTTTTCTTTTGCGTTTTCCATCAACAACGATTACGATTTCCCCTTTACATTTTCCATCTCCACGATAATATTCAAGCAAATGATTCAGACTGTCGTACTTTACTTCCTCATGTAATTTAGTGAGTTCTCTGCAGACTGCTGCTAATCTATCTTCCCCGCAATATTCTGTCAGCTCTTTGAGGCATTTTACTAATCTGTAGGGTGACTCAAAAAGGATAAAAGTCTCTTCCAGTTCTGCCAGATGTCCGAGTCTTGTTTTTCTACCTTTTTTATGAGGCAAAAAACCCTCAAAATAAAATCTGTCAGATGGCAGACCCGATGTAATCAATGCGGTTGTTACAGCTGATGGTCCGGGTAAGCAGCTCAATTCAATCCCCTCTTCCCGACATGCTTTAATCAGCAAATACCCGGGATCTGAAAGTCCGGGACTACCTGCATCTGATATCAATCCGAAAGTTTTACCGGACTTAAGTTGGTCTATTATTTTTTGAAGTTGTTGGTGCTCATTATGGGCGTGAAACGGTTGCATTTTGGTTTCAATACCCAGGTGCTTTAACAGTTTCCCACTCACTCTGCTGTCCTCTACCAGCAAGACCTCTACTTCTGCAAGCACACGACTTGCCCTAAGACTAATGTCTTCCAGATTGCCAATTGGAGTGGGAATGACGTATAGCATTATTTTAAAATGTTAGACGTTTTAAATTCATACTTCCTTTTTCAAATTGTTATAAACTTCCAAAGTTTTTTTGATTGAAGAACAAGGAACACCGATATGCGATTTGTGATTTTTTAAATTTACGATAACCTCTAAGAACTTAATCTCTACCATATTTTTACTTCGTAAATCAAAAGTCGTTAATCAGTGTCCGGTGTTCATTTAATAAAATTGCTATTTGACCCCAATGTGATAAAATGGCTCGTTTTTTTAATTAAAGTCAAAGAAAGAAGACAGCAATGCACCCAGTGGAACTCAAATGTCTAAAATTTTCTATTCGACTATAGCTCCTTGATCTCATAATCGTATTTCTCCATAATGGGATTAGCAAGAAGTTCTTTGCATGCTTTTTCTACCTCTGATTCGGCAGCTGACTTGGATTCTGCATCTAAGTATAGTTCAATAAACTTTCCGATTCTGACATCCTGAACTCCGGTTATACCTAGAGAACCTATGTTGTTGGCTACAGCTTTTCCCTGAGGATCAAGTAATTCCTTGAGGGGTAATATTCTGATATTTGCTTTATATGTTTGCATAATCGTAAATTGAATTAAGTCAAAATGTTTTTATTCGATGAAAAAGAGCTTAGGTTTTTACAGCACTACAAAAATCTATATCTCTTTCTTTTTTCCTAAAAGTGCAAAGCTAATGAAGTCCAGTCTAATTACCCGTTTTTACTCATGAAAATCGGAGTATGGATTCAAATTCTTTGGATTAGTTGCTGGCTGCTGGCTTTTTAGAAACTAGGTTATTGATCTTTGCTTAAATTATAATAGCCGTATTTAACAATACCATCAATTAATTTTATTTGGCTGAGGGCATATAGAAGTTTAAAGATAGAGGCTAGAACTCACTTGCAATAAGTTGAAACTTTCAAACTATTCTACGTGTAACCTAAATGCATGTATTGATTTACTATTGTGATTGTAAAAAACAAATGATCTAAATGTTAAAATTTGGGGTGAAGTGAAAAAACATTTGGTAAATTCAAATATTTGATATACATTAGCTCCATACTTTAAAAATATTAGATTTTCCCATCGATTCCCGTTGTGCGATTATCTGATAAAGATAAACTTTTTTATTTTATTTTTTAACCCAAAAAAACACTAATCATGGGAAAATTTAAACAAAAACCAAATTTCCTCCGAATTTGCGGGGGGGGGCGACCCTAGAGTCTTATTTTTGTAGTCAGTCAATTTATAAGGGTAGAGAGATGATAAAAACAAACTATATTAGTGTAAGAGGGTTAATGCCCTCTTACACTAATTCAGTTATAATGTGTATGGTGTTTTTTTTAATACCGGTTTTGAGTATTGCTCAATTGAAGCATGACTACGTATGGACAATAGGTTATAATAGTCAGGAAAATGGAAGTCCACCGGGATTTTGGTTAGCAGAGAGCTTGCTCTCCTTTCATTCCAATCCTCCCGATACAATACGTCTACAAACCTTTAACACTAGAGGGAGGGCAAATACCATGTCTATGGCGAATTCAAAGGGTGAGGTGATTTTTTATTCTAATGGATGCAGTTTATTTGATGCAGAGGGAAATAAAGTACCAGGAGGTGAGGAGTTGGTTTTTGGACCCAGATTTAATAGACAATGTAGGAATACTATCTTGCCGACTTATTCAAATTGGGATGCAAGTACTATAGCATTGCCAATGGATAGTAATGATTCTTTATTTTATGTGCTTTTCCACCGACGAGAAGTCAATCGGGAAGCAGATGGTTTTGAAAACCCACTTGGTGTTGTATCCTTTGAACTGTATAAGACTAAAGTTGTGTTAGATGGCAATGATGGCTATGTAGCCAAGGATAGAACCTTAATCTTCCGACAAAATATGGGAAATGGGAATTTCGCAGCAGTACGGGATACACAGCTACATCATTGGTGGATTATTATACCTCCTGACTACCATTTGAATAATTACGAAATTATAAGGTTGGGACCTGATGGAGTTGATACCATTCTTACTCAGTATTTTTTTTATGAAGGACTCCCATTTGAAGGGGGATTTGTTTATAATTCAGGGTCGGCAGTATTTTCTCCTGACGGATCAATGTATGCAAGGTGGATAGCAGAGGATGAGTAGGGTATCATGTTGTGGGACTTTGATAGAGAGAAAGGAAGGCTATCAAATTTTCGGTATTTACCTCATCCAGACGGTGATGAATTTGTCTTTCATGAGTCAAATTCCGGTGGAATTTCCTTTAGTCCAAGCGGTAGATTTT
>SLKL01000378.1 GCA_007134625.1 Saprospiraceae bacterium | reverse complement strand
AGCACCAAGGTTCCCAATTAATTGAACAGAATTACTCAAATTTGTCATAGCGTTAAAGTTTTAAATTAAAAAATCAGATTCTGTAAACGTCAATCATTATTGACAATGCAAATATGAGACAGGCTTAGCACCGTAGCCGTAGAATAAACGTTTGTATTCGTTTGTAAACGTTTAAGGGGGATATATTTCCCCTTCAATCAAAGGCTATGTTTGGCTAATGAGTCTTATTTTTTAGGAAATCCTTTAGTCAAAAAAGAAGCATTATAAAAAACTATATCTGATTTTTACCTTTGTTCTGACAATAGCCTTCATTAAAATTAGTTAATTTTGTTGATAACTATAAGGCATTTTAAAATGATTTCTGTTGCTGATTTAAAAGGTTTAACTTGGAAAGAACTTGGTTCTATCAGTTCTTCTAAAAAGAGCAGACCAACAACTGGAATGAGTCATGCATTGAAAAGCATGAGAGATGTTCCGCTTGATTTTGAAGCTTTAATTTTAGACTATACCAAAAAAAATGAAGAGCAATTAACTGAAAACATTAAAATTGCGACTGAGAAGTTATTAAATCTGAATGAGTTCGCTAAAAAAAGAAACATCAGTATTAAAGATGCTTTTATGAGAATTGACGGATTTAATTTGATTGAGTTACTCATTACTATTCCTGACACTCAGTTTAATTCTGAAATAATGATCAGTTTATACCAAAAAGCGCACGAATTAGAGGAGATACCCGGAACTTCTTCTGATAGGAAGATTCTCTTTAATTTTTCATGACAAGGAGATGATTTTGACAATGAATCTGTTTTTGCTGATGGTTATCATTTGAAATTTAATAATGAATTTTAAATCTAGCTTAGATAAGGCTAAACATGATTTACAAGCCTCACAACTCCTATTGAAAAACGGGAATTTTAATGATTGGGTGATTATTACTGCCTTTTATTCTGCTTTGCATTTTATTCATCACAGTGCCTTTGAAAATCAGCAATGTTATGATGGCAACTTCAAAAATTTTGAAGATTTCTACAAAAAAAGAGAGTTTAAGAAGTTTAGAATAAGCAAGCATAGAGCTGTTGCCATTATTGCAATGGAGTGCTTAGGTTTGGATATTAAAGCTAAGTATCAGTGGTTATTGGATAGTGGTTATAGCTCTCGCTACAGGAATAATAAATTCAATAAATCTGATGCAGTTATGGCTCATAAATACTTGAATGAAATCCAAGAAAAATGTTGTAAATCCAAGTAAACTAAATGAGATCCATTTTTAAGCTAATTTAGCATATCACCTGAGCTCAGGCATTAATCGTGATTATTACTATTCACTATTTTCTCCAATCGCAATACATCATTGTAAACACCGAGTGCAGTAATCTCACCCCCGGCACCGGGCCCCTGAATCACCACAGGCATTTCTCCGAATACATCACTATAAATTTGAAATAAATTATGAGATCCCGATAACCCACCGAGCGGCTCACTTTTTTTAACGCTAACCAATGCCGTACGAAGTTGCAAGGGTTCTAAATTAATCTCCCCGATATACCGGAGTACTTCATCTGCTTTTAAATCGGCTTTTAGTGATTGAAAATGTTTATCCAAATCCACAGCGGCAGCTTCATCATTGATGAGGTCAGCGGAACGAAGAGAGACCGGGATGAGATTTTCAATACTTACATCTCCAATTTCTGCTTCGACACCAAGTTCACGCGCTAAAATCAAAACCTTACGGGCAACATCCATACCGGACATGTCCTGAGCGGGATCAGGCTCTGTGTAACCCAGCTTTTTGGCTTCTTTCAATACAGTAGAAAAATCAACTGATTCGCCACAAAACCGATTGAAAATATAACTCAGTGATCCGCTAAATACCCCATTTACCTTTTCAATACCTGCTCCGGAAGCTTTCCACTGCGCAATAGTCTGTACTATGGGAAGTGCTGCACCCACATTGGTTTCATACAGGTATTCTTTCTTGTGAAGTTGGAGAGTATTTCTCAGCCTTTTGTAATAGGAAAAATCAGCTGCATTGGCTTTTTTATTAGAACTCACAAGGTGGTAACCACTTTGCGCCAATGTAATGTATTCGGCGGCAAAATCATCACTTGCAGTATTGTCCACCACTACTACATTGGAAAGACCGGTCTCATCGATTGCATTGATGATTGCTTTTATATCGGAGGGCTGACCTTCTTTCAATACCTCCCGCCAATTATCACCCAAACCATTTCTGTTGCAGATCATTTTCTTTGAATCTGCCACTCCTATTAAATTGAGCTTACTCTCTTTGTTTTCTTTACTTCCGTTTAAAAGTTGACGAATAAACTCACCTCCTACCTCACCTTTTCCAATTGCAAAAACATTCAGCACCGTAGATTTCTGAAAAACAGTATCGTGGACAACTTTCACGGCTTTATCCAGAATGTTTTTGTCGGTAATCAAACTTATATGTCTTCCGCGGATACTGTGAGAAACCAGGTGTATTGGGATTTTATGTCGGTTTAAGCCCTGAATGGCTCCGGCAAGAGCCTTGCTGTGCCGACCTATAATCACAACTGCCGCAATCTCACTGTTGAAATCAATTCTGGCAATGTCCCCTGCTGCGATATCCCCCGCAAATTCCTTATTTAATTCTTCTACCGTTAATTCAGCATCGTTTTGATCAACAACAAACCCAATTTCCCTCTCCGATGATGCCTGCGAAATCAGCCGGACATTGATACCTTTTTTACTCAGTGTACTGAAAATCCTTCCATCGATTCCGATCTTACCCAACAGCCCATTTCCCTCAATAACAATAAGGGCAATATCTTCTACAGTTGTAACTGCTTTAGCGTTCCCTCTTGACTTTTTAGCAGAAATCAGGGTTCCGCTTTCTTGAGGCTTAAGATAATTCAAAATCCTGAATGGGATCTCCTTTTTCATTATGGGCAGTAGCGTTTTAGAGTGTAGTATATGTGCCCCAAAATTTGCCAGGTCGTTGGCTTCAGAGTATGACAGCCTTGGAATGGCTTCTGCCTCAGGGACTATTTTAGGGTTTGCAGAAAACAACCCACTTACATCTGTCCAGTTTTGTATTTCTGATGCATTGGAAAAAGCTGCAATCAGCGAGGCCGAGTAATTGCTGCCATTTAAACCGAGATTGGTGGTTCGCCCCAAATGGTCTGAAGCAATAAAACCTGTAATAACGGGTGTAGTATTTTCGTCAAGCGCGGAGAATAAACTTTCGATGGATTTTTGAGATTTTTTTTCATTGATTTTTCCATCCTTATCCAAAAAAAGATGGT
>SLKL01000382.1 GCA_007134625.1 Saprospiraceae bacterium | reverse complement strand
TACAATTACCCCGTCGCCCCGGTATTTCTTTCTCTAAACCGGGGCGACTTTTTTAAATCTTATCATCATGAACAAAATTTTATTTTTCCTGATTTCTACTTTTTTATTTATCCAATTTTCACAATTATACAGTCAGGATATTCTTATAGCTGCTCACAGAGGGGCCAACAGCGCGGCACCTGAAAATACCATGGCAAGCGCAAAAAAGGCTGTTGAAATGGGTGCTCATTTTCTGGAAGTTGACGTAAGACAATCCAAGGATGGTGTCTTTTTTAACTTTCACGACAGAACCCTTGATCGAACAACCAATGGAACCGGAAATTTTATCGATTTTACTTCTGAAGAGTTAAAAAAATTAGATGCAGGGAGTTGGTTCAGACATGAGTTTGCAGGTGAGCGGATACCGACTATTGAAGAGCAGGTCATGGCATTCAGAGATGAGATTTACTTTTACTTCGACTTCAAAGATGGAGATCTCGCTGAATTTATTTCACTGGTAAAAAGTTGGGGAATTCATGAAAGCTGCTTTTTTAATACAAGAGGAAACTTCAATGAAGAGGATGTAAAATTGCTGCAGGAAGCTGGAATAGATTTTAAAGTGAATGTAAGTTCAGTAGAAGAATTTCATACTTTTTACAAGGATTGGAATCATCCTATGATAGAAGTTCGTGCCCACGACTTGTCTCGCGAATTAGTGAATGCCGCTCATGAAAAAGGAGTAAAAGTAATGGTCTATGTACCCGGAGATCAAGTCCTGTTGCTAAAGTATGTCCTCAGATTCGATATCGATTTGATAAATCTGGATAATCCTGATATATTCAAGTATATTCTCAGGCACAGGAAATTTCCGGAACCCTTGTGGATAGCACACAGGGGGACAGTTGTGAACGATGATTTTCTGGAGTATCAGCCCGAGGGAATAGCAGAGGCATTTAAAAGGAACTACGCAGGGGTGGAATTTGATATCTGGAAGACCACAGACGGGCATCTCGTTGTTCATCACGACAGAGATCTCAAGCAATTTTTCAATGTGGACAAAAACATTGATGAACTTAGTCTGGCAGAGGCAAAACAATATCGCTCTATTAGCGGAGATTTTGGGATACTGACGCTGGATGAATACCTTGATTTGATACCCCTAGATGCAGTCCTGATGCTCGATATAAAAGTTCGGGACAGAACCCCTGAATTTTACAGCTTATTGAGAAAAAGCATTGAGCGAAGACATGGATTTAAAAACACGATTTTCATTGATAGGGATGCTCGTAATCACTTTTGGGGTGAAAGCCGATTCAGTGTAAGAGTAAGAGAAATGCCCGAGATAATCGAAAAATGGAGAAACGGGGAGGACGTAGCAAGTAACTACTTTCTGTTTGACCATGGAAATGTGCTCTCTGCTCAATGGGTTAAAGCCGCACAAATGATGTCCATGGAAGTTATCCCATCCGTAAATGTATTTCACTACAGATTGGAAAATTTCCTTTTCGGTGGTATCCGGGACATTACTTTTCTCTATAACCTCGGAGTCAGAACTTTTCAGATCGATGCCGTATTTGAGGAAAACCTGGAGATGTTTAATAGTCTCTTTTTTCAACCCGTGAATTACAGTTATCCCAATTAAAAAAATCATACAAAAATCCATTCCAATGATCAGGTTACCATTAATTTCCATATTTCTCATTTCTATTTTTCTTTTTTCATGTAGTCAGGAAAAGGAACTTCAAAAACTGAATACCCCTGACGAAACCTGGACAGCTCTTTTTGCTGAAATTACCCTGCCCTCGACTTCGGGTTATTATGAACCTGAATGGAAATGGAAGTTTTTTGTCGGTAATGATTCCGGTTGGGAGATTAATGGTTTGCCAAAATTTGTTGATTATGAATGGGTAGAATTCCCGCACAGATATTATCAACCCAATGCACCATTCTGGTACGAAACCGCTATTTCTTTAAGCTATTCTGAACCAAAATGGATGTACATCAATGCGGATGATGGAGTTCAGGTATTTAAAAATAAAGAAAGGATACTCGCTAAAAACGGGTTTTTCTACTTTTTGGATCAGCTATCTGAAGGAGATGTATTAACTCTCAGGGTTATCAACGATGCTGCAAACGGAGGGGTCAGGCAAATGGCACTTATGGATGAAGCTGAGGCAGAAGACTTTTTTGAACAATGGGATGCCGTTATTGCTGAAATAGAAGACACCTACAAAGCACTTCAGCACCTTCCACAGGAAAAAATCAACGGAAAACAAAATCGAACTGAAGTTTTGCAACTCTTCAATGATTTAAACGAGGAAAACATATCCTCTCTGCCGTGGATTAGAAAATATCCCTGGTTGACTTACAATGGAGATGAATCAGTTAGCTTAAGCTTTGAAGCAATCAATACCAATAAGGCTTCTTTGGTTTTTTATAAAAAAGAAGGCAACTCCACCTCCGGAAAAACCAAATCAACAAAACAAAGAGCAGGTAGTATTTTCACTACAGAGCTGGAATTTGGTGATGTCAATGATTTTACACACTACTACATCAAGCTGGATGACGAGTTCAAATCAGGTCCTTTTGAGTTGAATTTCAGGGAAAGGAATTCAGACGTTCAAGACTTGGTTTTCTGGAGTGATTGTCAGGGTGGATGGATGCGATTCGACTCCATTGTTGAGCAAATTCTGCAGGTAGATCCCCATTTACATATAGGTCTGGGCGATTTTGTGGCGAATGGATATTTTAAGACACAGTGGCATCAGTTTTTTCATTTTGGTAGTCCAGTCTTAAGCTCAGTACCCGGGTTATTTATCCCGGGCAATCATGACTATGATGGATACTATGATTTTGGTGTAGCTGAAATTTTGGATAAATATCTGATGAACCAAAATAACGAATCCGTCAGAGGTATTGAACTGAATGGTCTGTATTTACTTGGGGTTGATCTCAATACTCAGTTTCCAATCGGACTCTCAGAGAATCCTGAAAATATCCAAAAACTAGAAGGCATCATGAACAGCGGAGCCTGGCAGAATGCCGATTGGAGGGTCTTATTGGTTCATCACCCGGCTTTTGGAGAAAGTGCTATCGGATACGGTGGAGAAGAGGCAGTGAGAGACGTATTGCGAAAAGCAAATAATTTTCAATCCATCGACCTTGTTGTATCCGGGCACAATCACAGGTACGAAAGGGGAGTTTTCGATCAGCCGGATATGGGTCGATTTATGCAATTGACAGTCGGTGGTGCCGGCAGGGTTTCTGAACGTCCCTACACTGAGCCTTTAAATGTAATGGATACCGTAG
>SLKL01000445.1 GCA_007134625.1 Saprospiraceae bacterium | reverse complement strand
TGTGTATGAAGACTCTTTTCGATTGCCGTCCACCACCTCCACCTGAGGCACCTGAATGGGCACTATTTCATTTTCAAAAAACTTGTTTTCTATGGCATTGGCTGCTTTGTGGTGAGATAAATAAGCAAATTCGTCCTGATCTTCACGGCTTACCTTGTACTTGTTGGCTACAGCCTCAGCCGTAAGTCCCATGCTGATGATGTAATCCGGTGTATCGGAAGCTACCTGATAATTAGGAGCCAATTTATAACCGGTCATGGGTATCATACTCATGCTTTCTGCACCTCCCGCAATAAAAATATCTCCCATACCGGCTTTTATTTTTGCCGTAGCCATTGCTATGGCTTCCAGTCCCGATGCACAGTACCTGTTTATGGTTATTCCCGGTACTTTTTTACCCATTGCCCTGAGAGAAATCTGACGTCCTATTTGTAAGCCTTGCTCTCCCTCGGGATTGGCGCAACCCACTATGAGGTCATCCACCAGGGTTGGATCTAATTCAGGGACTTCCTTAAGTAAACCCTGTATAACTTCAACAGCAATATCATCCGAGCGGAAGTTTCTGAATCCCCCTCTTTTTGCTTTTCCGACTGCTGATCTTTTTGCTGCTACTATATATGCTTCTTTCATGCTTTTTTACTTTTGATTTGAAATCTTGAATACCTGAAATTAATTCCTCAATGGTTTCCTGTTTTCCAACATATATTGGATCCTCTCCATGGTTTTCTGTTCACCACAAAGACTGAGGAAAGCCTCTCTCTCCAGTTCGATCAGGTAGTCCTCGCTTACCTGTTGTGTTCCGGTCAGGTCACCACCGCAAAGCACCCAGGCGATTTTATGTGCAATTTTTACATCGTGCTCACTTGCATATCTGCCTTTGAAAATTTCATTGGTAGCAGTGTAAAGCGTTGCCAGTCCGCCGCGTCCAAGTACAGAGATATCTTTTCTTTTGCGTGGCTGTATGTAGTTTTCCGATAATCTGAGGACTTCTTTTTTGGCTTCACTAATATTGCGTTTGAGGTTGATTTCAGTTCTGTCTTTTTGGCGCAACAAGTAACCTTTGTCAAAGGCCTCTTCTGAAGAAGTAGCTACCTCACCCATCGCAATAGTTTTGAAGTGCTTGATAAGGTTAGGGATTTGAACATCCCCCTCATAAAAAGAATCAGATACCCTTACCGCAAACTCCTTTGTTCCGCCACCTCCGGGAATCAATCCAACACCAACTTCCACCAAGCCGATATAGGATTCTGCCGCTGCTACCGTCGCATCGCAATGCATAATCATTTCACAGCCACCACCAAAGGTGTATCCCTGAGTAGCTGCAACGACCGGGATTGAGGAGTACCTGCACCGCATGGTTGCATCCTGAAAAGTCTTAACTGCAAAATAGAGTTCATCCCATTGTTGCTGGAAAGCCATCATGCCTATCAGCATAAGGTTGGCACCTACGGTAAAATTCTGAGAATTGTTTCCGATCACCAGTCCTTTCCAGCCGTCTTCTTCAGCTATTCTTATAGATTCGAGCAGCCCATTCAAAATCCCTTCACCTATCGCATTGCTTTTCGACTGAAATTCAAGGCAAAGCACCCCGTCTCCAATATCGTGAAGGGTAATTTCTTCATTTTTAAGTACAGGCGCTTTATGTCGGTAGTTATCCAGTATGATGAACTGATTTTGTCCCGGTACAGCCTTGTAGTCACCCTCGTTTTGGTCGTAGTATTGGACTTTACCATTTTCCTTTTTGTAAAAAGCAGTATGCCCTTTTTCCTTCATTTCATATACCCAATCGGCTGCTTTTAAACCTTCCGCCTCCAGGGCATTGATTCCATTCTCAAGACCAACGATATCCCAATATTGAAAAGGACCATATGACCAGCCAAACCCCGCTTTAAGTGCATTGTCCACACTGAGTAGTTCGTCTGCGATTTCCGGAATTCTTTTTGAGCTGTAGGCAAAAAGGCTGCACAGTGACTTCCTGATTAGCTGAGCACCTTCATCCTCCATATTAAAAAGTGTTGCTATCCGTCGCTCACTATCCTCAATTTGCTTTGAGGTAGAAAGGCTTTTTAGCGAAGAAGAAGATTTGGGATCGTATTCCAGCGTTTTGAGATTCAGTGACAGAATAACAGACTTGCCTTTTTCATCCCGCTCCTTTGTTTTTTTATAAAAACCCTGACCTGTTTTGTTCCCCAGAAAATTATTTTTCAATAAAAAGTCCATAAAATCGGGCATCTGCAGACCTTGTAGCATTTCGTCTTCGGGGCAATTATCGCGCATGCCTTTCAGTACTTTTGCTGCAACATCAAGCCCCACGAGATCACCTAACCTGAAAGTACCTGTTCCCGGCCTTGCCAGAGCAGGTCCTGTAAGCTTATCTACCGAACTGATGTCAAGTCCCAATTCCAGTGTTAATCTGAAAATATCGGACATGGCAAAAACACCAATTCTATTGGCAATAAATGCAGGTCTGTCTTTGCAGAGTACGGTTTCTTTTCCGAGGTAGCGATCGCCAAAGTGCATAAAGAAATCCACAACTTTGGGGTCAGTATCGGGTCCGGGTATAATTTCCAGCAACCTCAGATAGCGCGGAGGATTAAAAAAGTGCGTCCCGAGAAAATGCTTTTGAAAGTCTTCAGAGCGACCCTTTGTTAGCATATGGATGGGAATTCCCGAGGTATTGGTACTAATCAGACTTCCTTTTTTGCGGAATTCTTCAACCTTTTCAAAAAGCCCCTGCTTTATTTTCAAATCCTCAATTATGGCTTCTACCACCCAATCACATTCAGCGATCAGTTTCAGGTCATCGGTAAAATTTCCTGTGGTGATATATTTTGATATGCTCCTCGTGAAAACAGGCGAGGGCTTTGATTTGACAGCCGATTGAAGCGATTGATTGGCGACTTGATTCCTTTCTGAGGGTTTATTACTGTCTTCAAATTCCGGCAAAACCCGGTCAAGTAAAACTACCTCGAATCCGCAGTTGGCAAAGTGACAGGCAAGAGCTGAACCCATAACCCCACTTCCCAGAACTGCAATTTTTTTTATCCTTATCATACTAATAGTTGAAGTTGATTACGTTTATAACACATTCATTAAACAAACAGCCTCTAATTTAATGACAATTTCCGGTTTTTTGTTTTTACGACTTCGTTTTTTAAAAATAAATTTCAGTGGGGATTCGGTTAAAAAGTGGTGACTCTCAATAATTATGAATTTCTTAATATTAAAAAAAATTACAAATTATTAAAAAATTTAATACCTTCGTATTTGTTTAACTTTTTATCTATCTC
>SLKL01000061.1 GCA_007134625.1 Saprospiraceae bacterium | reverse complement strand
GTGGTTGAAAAATAAACGCCTTTCAAAAGTTACAGCTGCGGGTACAGTTCTTGAATTTCACAAGATTCCCTTCAACCCTGAGTGGCAAAGATAGAATAACTTATTTTTATTTTTTTAATTTGAATTCATTTTTTTTGTTGCAGGGAATATGTTTTTGTATCTTAGCCCAAAATATTCCTTATGAGACTTGGTATAATTACTTTTATTTTGGCACTGTTTATTTGGCAATGTGCGCCCGCCGATCCTTCTACTTCAGTTGGTCGCGACGGATGGCTCAGTGGTACCACTGATGAAAAATTTGAAACGGTAACTGACCATTTTGGTGGTTTCGCCCGTGCGATGGTGGAAGTTCAGTATCGATATGTTGAAATGTTCTGGGCAGGTGAAGATGAAAACTGGGATTACGCAGCCTATCAATTAGAAGAGATGGAGGAGGCATTGGAGGATGGTTTGCAAAGGAGGCCGGCTCGTGCCCAATCTGCTCAACATTTTATGAATGTCGTTATCCCCGAAATGGAAGAGGCTATTGCCAGCAGAAACAAAGAAAACTTCGATCAGGCATTTGAGCTTTTTACCCTACAGTGCAACTCGTGTCATGCCATGGAACAAGTCGCTTTCATTCAGGTTGGACCACCGGAAAAGAGATTGGGTAGTGTGAGGTTGAGGTGAGTTTTACTTGATACTTAAATCAGAATTCCTAAGTACAATAAAAACCTTATCATCTTTTTTTACTCTGGTTTTTGGGGTGAATACAGCTTATTTGTTTGCTAATTTTTGTATCCTATGGGCAAATTATTAGCGCGATACTTTGTTCTTTTTTGAAAAAATTAAGAAAAAATTTGCTCACTAAAAAAACTGGATGTAATTTTAGACTCTCATTTACTCACAGACTAAACTCATGCGTATGAAAAACCTATCCAAAAATTCGTTTAACGAATTACAAGGTGCCTCACAATTTATTTTTTTTCCAAACCCATGCGGCGACCAACTTGGAAGAAAAATGGCCAATTATCAAATAGAAGGCTCTGAAAGTATTATCAATACATCAGACTTGCCTCCGGGAATGTATAATTTTATTTTTACCTCAAGCAATATTCGCGAATCTAGAACATGGGTAAAAGCTGAATAAAGATGAAAACATTTCTTATGATTTTATGGGCAGTTCTATTAGGAACTGCCCATTTAACCGCTCAACAAATAATTGGTGTTAAAGGTGGTGATGGGGTATTTGACACCAAGTTTGTTTCTTTCGATCTCTATGATTGTCGCAATACTATGGTAGAGTCTCAGACTCCTGGTATAGGAGTGGCATCAGATGTCGTATTTGGGTCTGATGGCTATGTTTATGGTATTTTGGGTTTGGGTTTTGACGTTCTCACAAAAATTGATCTAAGCGCCGGAGATGTAATACAAAGCTGGAATATACCGACAGGATATGTAACAGATGGACCATTGACAGCAGTAGGCATGGCCATAAATAGTAAGGGAGAAATCTATTTGGGACTTAGAAGAGGGCATTTATTTAAATTTAATACCTTTACTGAGACTTTTCATTATTATGGTCAATTTGCCCCATTTTCAAGTTCTAATCCTAATATTAATTTGCCAGCACTAACCTTTTATCGCGATCGACTTTTTGCAGCAGAAAATAATTCTAGAATTTTTGCAGAATTGTTTCCAGAAACATTAACCTTTGATTCATTACTAACTGTTCCATTTAATCATCAGGGCTTAACAGTAATAGAGGAGGAATGTGGGAAACCAATTTTCATTAGTGCTGCACATCCACCAATAGTTGCTATTTATCCGGATGAGGGTAGATATGAGGTGGTCTGTGTAAGAGCATCCAACCAAAGACCACTTTGGGGAATAACACGAATAGAGGAGCCGATGGGCTTTTTTGACTGCCGTGACACCATCGACCTCAACGGCACACTACCGGGATTTGATCATTTTGTGATCAATGATTGTGGTGAGAGTAGAGCGTTTATAGCGGACGACTCGGCTAGGGTGTATGGAGCTTTTCCTATGGATAGCATACGAGTAAGGAAAGTGGAGGAGCCGATAGGCGCAGAGGGGAGTTTAGTTGCTCCAAATCCACTATTGGGTGTAGTGTCCGGTTCGGGCAGTGAGGAGTTGCTGGCAAGTGGGACAATGGAATTTGATTTGTGGGAATCGTGGCTAAGACAAGTAGAGTATGTCGATAGTTCTGATCCTCCTGCACCCGGTCTCCGGCGCATAGCAGTAATTGGTTATTATCATGGAGGAGAGCGCACAGACACTGCCTGGTCAGAGATTGAGATATTGACTCAAGAATTCAGTGCCGGAATAGGGGGAGAATTTGAAGAATGTCCAAGTGGTGAAACAGTAAACTTATTCAATTACCTGACCGATGCAGATGATGGAGGAAATTGGGAGCCCGCCTTCCCCAATGGAGAAATAGCATTATTACCTCAGAATAGTGGTGCTTACTACTATATTGTGGAGCATGGGGAGTGCGGCAGTGATACAGCTGTAGTAGAGTTGTTTATATGGCCGGGTCCGGATGTAGAGATAAGTGGTGGGGGTATCTATTGTGAGGGCAGTACAGTTGTATTGGAACTACAGGGAGATGTGGGTGGTGCTACTTCTTTGTTGTGGAGTACCGGATCATCATCAGATAGGATAGAAGTAACAGAGCCGGGGACTTATTGGTTGAGGATGGTCTATGGCGAAGATTGTATATGGACAGATACGGTATCAGTTGATTTTCAGGATAGAACTGTAGTGCAAGAGGAAATGGGGCTTTGCCCGGCAGCGGTAATCGATTGGCATGGTCAACAGATCACAGAAGTGGGGCAATACGAAACTATCCTATCAGGCATAGGTGGTGATTGTGATACGCTTTTACAACTTACGGTTGTAGAGAGTGATTACATAGATGCAGACCTTACGAGAGAAATATGTCCGGGAGAATCCTTTGAGATTGATGGAACTGTATTCTCTGAACCTGGAGAGTTTGAGTTGATACTTTCTGCTGCAGAGGGTTGCGACACCCTGCTAACGATTGTTGTCTTAGAAAGCGATTATATCAATACTAATCTATCTAGAGAAATATGCCCTGGGGAGACCTTTGAGATTAATGGGACAGTATTTTCTGAACCTGGAGAGTTTGAGTTGGTTCTTCCAGCTACTGCGGATTGTGATACACTTTTGAGTATAGTGGTAGATTGGTCTGAGGATATAGAGCGAAGAGAAACTGTGAGGATTTGCCCGGGCGAAAGCATAGAAATAGAAGGGGAGTTTCTTTCAGTGGAGGGAGAAT
>SLKL01000306.1 GCA_007134625.1 Saprospiraceae bacterium | reverse complement strand
CTGGAGTTTTACTCCGTGATGCGGGCAGTTCGAGCACTAGAGGAAGCAGATGTCTGCATTGTCATGATAGATGCTAAAGCCGGTCTGGAATCGCAGGATGTAAAACTAATTTGGCTTGCTCACCGAAAACATAAGGGCGTAGTAGTAGTAGTCAACAAATGGGATCTCGTTGAAAAAGAGACCAATACAGCGAGGGACATGGAAAAGAGAATCAAAGAAAAAATTGCCCCTTTTTCTGACGTCCCAGTGGTCTTTACATCAGTACACGAAAAACAAAGACTACTCAAGGTCCTGGATTTAGCTATTGAGGTATATGACAGAAAAACACAGATTATCCCAACCTCCAAGCTCAACGAAATAATGCTCAAAGCCATTGAAAGAAAACCACCCCCAAGTCACCGCGGCTTATATATTAAGATCAAGTATGTTACGCAATTGCGTGCATCTCATCCCGTATTTGCTTTTTTCTGTAATCACCCCGGTCACGTCAAAGACAGCTACAAAGCTTTTCTTGAAAATCAAATCAGGAAAAATTTCGATTTTTGTGGTGTGCCGATCAGCATATTTTTCAGAGATAAATAAACACCAAATGAAAGTTACCACCGGCAAAATCCCCGGACTACTCATTATACAACCTTCTGTTTTTGAAGATGACAGGGGCTATTTTTTCGAAAGCTTCAATGAAAAAAAGCTGGAAGAACATACCGGCTCAATGAATTGGGTGCAGGACAATGAGGCGGGTTCAATAAAAGGGGTTTTCAGGGGTTTTCACTATCAAATACCTCCTTTTGGACAAGCAAAGTTGGTAAGGGTAACCAAAGGATCAGTTCTGGATATTGCAGTGGACATCAGACCTGAATCACCTCATTATGGGCAAGCCGAAAGCATTGTATTGAGCGAGGAAAACAAAACTCAGTTTCTGATACCTGAAGGCTTTGCTCATGCCTATCTTGTTTTGAGTGAATACGCTGTATTTAACTACAAATGCAACAATTACTACGCTCCCGGCAACGAAGGAGGGATTCATTTTAAAAGTATAAAACTGGACACCGGATGGCCAATTGATCCGGATAAATTAATTTTGAGCAAAAAAGATCTGGCTCTACCTGAATTTGGAAATCATCTCCCCTATTCTGAATAAACCTTTTTTATGAAAAAGAAAATCCTGCTGAGTGGTGCCAATGGACAACTGGGAAAAACCTTCCGGGCTTTGTCAGGAAATTATAATCAATGGGAGTGGTATTTTTTAACAAAAAAAGATTTTAATCTTAAGAGTGAGGATTCAGTAAGGACGACTCTTAACAACATCAAGCCCGATATCATCATCAACTGTGGAGCTTATACTGCAGTAGATCAGGCTGAGTCCGAACATCAGAAAGCCATGCTAATTAATGCCAAATCTTTGGGGTGGATAGCGGACTACGCAGAAAAATACAATACCAAGGTGATTCATTTCTCAACAGATTATGTTTATCACAATCAATGCAATAGACCGCTTTTGGAAACCGATGTCTGCACACCTCTGTCCGTTTACGGTAAAAGCAAACTGGAGGGAGAGCAATTGCTACTTTCTATTCACCCGACAAGTTTAATCTTGAGGACATCATGGGTGTATTCTCCCTATGGCAAAAACTTTTTCCTGACCATGCAAAAACTGGGAGAGGAAAGAGATGAATTGAAAGTAGTAAATGATCAGATTGGCAGTCCCACCTATACTTTTGACCTTGCAGAGAGCTGCCTGAATATTATCAATAGCCATTTTAAGAAAGGTAAAGAGTTTCCTTCAGGTATATACAATTACAGCAATGAGGGATGCTGCAGCTGGTATGATTTTGCTCATGCTATACTAGAACTGTCAGGTAAAAAAGTCCATTTAACTCCCGTAAGTTCAAGTGAGTTTCCGGCAAAAGCACCACGTCCGGCATTTAGTCTCATGAGCAAGAAAAAAATTAGAAGTCTACTGAATCAGCCTATTCCCCACTGGAGGGATTCGTTAAAAAATTGTATCAATCGGCAATCTTCCAAACTAATCAGAGAGGAATAGCGTTCGTAAAGGTGAATTCACTAATAATTTAAGAAAATCAGGGTACTTCAAATGTCCAATTACCTGAAGATTTTATTGGTTTTAATGCTGGGAGCAACTGCATTTAGCTCACTTCACGCTACGCACAATCGCGCAGGGGAAATAAGAGTCGAGCAAATAGGTGACCTTACCGTTAGAGCTACAGTAGTAACATATACCAAAGCCTCTTCAGTAGCCGCGGACCGCGACAGTGTGCGCATCGACTGGGGAGATGGGAATCATACCTGGGCTCCAAGAGTAAATAATGGGGGTTTGGGTGAAATAGTGGGTGACGACATGAAAATGAATATTTACATTGCTGAGCACACTTATCCGGGTCGTACCACCTACACTATATCCATGGGAGACCCCAATAGAATAGCCAATATTCAAAATATCAATTTCCCCAATTCTGACCTCATTTTTTTTTACATTGAAACCCAGTTCACTTTCTTAAATCCTCAATTCCAGGGATACAACAATACAGTGGTACTTCTCAACCCACCAATTGACTTTGCTTGCGTTGGGCGCAGGTTTGTGCACAATCCCAATGCATGGGATCCCGATGGGGACAGTCTTAGTTTTGAGCTTATCGAACCATTGGGAGAAGATGGCGAAGTAGTACCCAACTATGAACTACCTGACAGAATCGTACCCGGACCGGACAACCGACTCACTCTCGATAGCAGAACAGGAGAGTTAGTATGGGATTCACCAAAAGTCAGAGGGGAATTCAATGTAGCTATACGGATTAATGAATACAGAAACGGAAATCTGATCGGATCAACTGTCAGAGATATGCAAATTACCGTCCGAACTGATTGTGAGACTGACCCTCCATTTATTGAAGCAGCAAATGAGTTATGTGTTATTGCAGGAGACACTATAATGGAGCCCGTTATTGCAAGAGTAAATGATGAGGACCAGTTGGTAAGGCTTTCAGCAGGTGGCGGTCCCATGGAGCTTGACATCAGTCCCGCTGTGTTTGATGTACTCGATGGATATCAGAATCCTCCGCTCGAAGGCACTTTCATTTGGGAAACCCATTGCAATCACATCAGAGAACAGTTTTACGACGTCATCTTCAAAGCTGAAGACAATAGTTTCCCGGATCAGAATGCAGGTTTGGTTGATCTACATACTATGCGGATAAAAGTCTCCGGCCCGCCACCTGAAAATCCTTCTACGATATCTCAACTGGAGGGTATTGAAGTGCGATGGGACAACCCCTACAGTTGTGAGGAAACCATAGACAACTATTTCAATGGTTTTACAGTCTGGAGAAAAGTAGGACCATCAGATATGGAGGTGGACATTTGTGGAACTGATCCCGCTGATTTTGGTTTCACACCAATAGGTTTTGGAGTTAACTCTTCGGATTCAGATGGGTATTTTTTCCTGGATGAAACTGCCGAAAAAGGCACACGCTATTGCTATGTCATCACGGCAGAGTTTGCACTCAGGACTCCGACCGGCAACTACCCGTTCAATCGGGTAAATAGTTTGCCTTCTGAGGTCGTCTGTGGACAGCTGAAATTGGATATACCACTTATCCTAAAAAACTCAGTTGAGGAAACAGATTTATCAAATGGCGAGCGCCTCATTCTATGGACCCGTCCAATAGCAGATGATCTCGACACACTAACTAATCCCGGACCTTACCGATTCAGGTTAATGAGTAGAATTAATGAAAATGAAGAATTCAGCCCAGTGCCAGATGCTGACTTTACATTTGACTCTTATTCTGCGATTACAGACACCTCATTTATAGACAGTGGTATTGACACAGAGACCATAAACAGAACTTACCGGGTAGATTTCTTTGCGGGAGGGTCAGGTGAATTATTTGGCAGGTCTCCTAATGCAAGTGGTGTTTTTCTTGAAATAATAAGTGCCAATCGAGAAAATCGGCTGGAGTGGGAATACGATGTATCCTGGGTAAATGAATTTTATGATGTCTTTCTGGTTGCCGAAGATGGAGAAATTCTGGACAGTCTCGGAAGAAGTGTTGACACCTTTTTTGTACATGAAGGTCTACAAAATTTTGAATCCTACTGCTATCTCGTAAGAAGCACGGGTACCTATTATCTCGATGGAATTCGGACACCATTTAGTAATTGGTCACAAGTCAATTGTGGAATTCCAATAGACACCATTCCACCCTGCCCACCAATTTTAACAGTAGAAAACATTTGTACCCGCGACCCTGCAACCATAGACTCAGATCAGCCATTGACCAATCAATTGAATTGGGAGGTTGATATCTGTGATTTTTATGAAGATGATATAGCACTTTTCAGGATTTATTATTCACCCTTCGAGGGAGGAGAGACTGAACTCATTGCTGAATTACCCGCCACGACTTTTACGTACGAACATTCTACAGAAGATGGAATCGTGGGATGTTATAAAATCACTGCAATAGACACCGTAGGCAATGTGAGTGATTTTAGCAATCAGGTTTGTGTGAATAATTGCCCTGTTTACCGGCTTCCCAATGCCTTCACTCCAAACGGGGACGGATTTAATGACCTCTTTACTCCTTTCAGACCATATGCATTTGTGGATAGAGTTGAGTTCTCAGTTTTCAACCGATGGGGGAACAAAGTCTTTGAAACCGATGATCCTGAGCTCAATTGGGACGGACGATCTATGAGTGGGTCTGAATTAGCAGAGGGCACTTACCATTATATCTGCACAGTTTATTACGCGGATCTTGCCGGTGGAGAATCCTCTTTTAGGCTCAGTGGATTTATCCAATTGATAAGGGATTAAGCTTTCCTTAAAATAGGCAGTAAAAAATTTGGAAATCTCAGCTTTTTTTGCTACCTTTAACGATCGAATTGGGTACACCCTGTATCGATGAAGAACAATCAAAAGCTTTCCATTTTATGTCCTTAAATGTAATAACTGCATCTGCAGGTTCGGGTAAAACATTCAGACTAACCACTGAGTATCTAAAACTTAGCCTAACCAAATCTCCATCCTATTTCACCAGAATTCTCGGCATTACTTTTACCAATAAAGCTGCCAATGAAATGAAAGCAAAAGTGCTGGAAGAACTGGATCTGTTGGCAAAAAATCCTGAAGAAAGTGGTCATAAAGAAGCTCTACTTTCAATGTCTGAATTTGGAAGGGATGTTGATAAAATCAAACAAAAAGCGGCAGAGGTACAGCGAAATATCTTACTCTCTTACCACGATTTTAGTCTGACCACAATCGACTCTTTTTTTCAGCGTATTATCAGAGCTTTTTTCAGAGACCTGGGGCTTGCAAGTAATTTTGATGTGGAATTAAATGTAGATCAGGTAGTCACGGATGCACTGAATGATTATCTGAAAAAAATGAGGGCAGATGACCCACTTATGCGGATTATCAGCAACATTCAGGAAGACCTCATCAGGGAGTCCAAGTCGCCTAACTATAAAAAAGAACTAAAAAAACTCTCCAGAGAAATATTCAAAGAAAACCAATTACCGGATACCAGAAAAAACAAAGATAGACTAAGTAAGATTAAGAGCGTACTAAATGAATATGTATATGCTGCGGATAAGACTTTTGAAATCTACAAAGAAAAAGCCAGAGAGATAGTAGAAAAATTTGATCTTGAACCCAATGATTTTTCAGGTAAAAAAAATAGTTTTGTAAATTACTTTATCAGACGTGAAAAAGTCGATGCATATGAAATACCTAATGGAAGCAACTGGATAAAAGCACTGGAATCAGTAGATGCCTGGTATGCAAAATCAGCTCCAAATGCAACAAAAGAACAAATAATTGCATGTTCCAATGAATTGATGCCTGTAATTCAAGAAGTTCATGAATACTTAGTTGAGAGAAAGGAAAGCTATCTAAGTAACAGGGCTATAATTAGAAGCTACAACAGCTTTGAAGCCATATCCTACCTAAAGGCCATAGTTAGGGAATATATTAAGGAAAACAACCTGTTCCTATTAGGTGAAACATACGAGATGCTGAAAGACTTTTTAAAAGAAACAGACAGCCCGCTTGTGTATGAGCGAATAGGAAATCGCTACAAGCACATCTTTGTAGATGAATTCCAGGATACGAGTCGCTATCAATACGACAACATCAGACCATTGATTTCTGAGAATATGGCATCCGGGGACTCCAATCTTGTCGTAGGTGATATCAAGCAAGCCATTTATCGATTCAGGAATGGAGACTGGAGGATGCTGAAATACGATGTGCATGAAGATTTTCAGGAGATCGTACAGGATAGCCTCCGGTTCAATTGGCGATCAGATAAGGATATCGTTAATTTCAACAACGCGCTTTTTGAGTTCATGCCCGATAAATTAAGCGAGGTTCTGGATCTTAAAATTGGAGAATCTATGCCGGAATGGACCGAAATGAAAGAATCCAAAGCGATCAGAGAAATTTATTCAGATGCGGAACAGACATATCCGAAAAAAGAACCTGAAAGACACGGTTATGTGCAGATGGAGTTTTTTTCCAAAGGAAGAAAAAATGAGGATTTTGACGTTCCATTGTTCCGTAGAATGGAAGGTGAGCTTTTGGATCTGGAAAAAAGAGGATTCAGACCGGGACAGATTGCCATGTTAACCCGTACACGAACGGAGGGAAGAAAACTGATCGAGTGGTTGACTGAAATGCAGACCAAATATCCAAAAAGTGAAATTTTTGATTTTTTCTCCGAAGAAGTCCTGTCGATAGGTGACTCTCCGGCAGTGGAGACTATAGTGAGCTTAATGAAACTCGCACTCCTTGGAAAATCAGAACAGCGATACAAGCAATTATTGCTGCTCCAATTCAGTCATTTTTCTAACAAAGCAGGACTCAATAACACACTTTATAAAACTGGCAACGGTCTTTTTATCGATACTTTAGGTAAAATTCCGGAAGAATTGGACGATTTGATAAGTGATGGTATTCAACAGGGAATCAAAGGTTTATTCAGCAATATTGTAGCAGGTTTAGGCCTGGGAAAAGAGTCCATGGAGAAGCACTTTTACTACCTCTCGGCTTTTTCTGATGAAATAGATGAATACCATAAGAAAAACGGAGACGATCTGGCCGGTTTTGTAAAATATTGGGAGGAAGAAGGTAGAGATAAAAATGTGGAACCACCATCGAGTCCTGACAAAATCAATATTATGACTGTCCACAAATCCAAAGGACTGGCTTTTGATGTGGTATTTATGCCATTTGCCGGTGTAAATTTGATGCCCAAAAGCGATACCATCATCTGGGTAGAAGATGATCGTTTCGAAAATGATAAAGAGCAAGCTCAGATGTTTCCAATCTTTGCCTCTTCAAGTGCACGAGAAACCCGCTTCAAAAGTGAATACTGGACTGAGGTCATGTACAATTGGCTGGATCAGTTGAATGTCTTTTACGTAGGATGTACACGCCCGAGAAATGCACTGTTTGTTTATGTTTATGGTAATAACGGAATTAAAAATGAGGAAAGTCTCATACCATTCCTAAAAACATTTGCATCAAACAAGCTCAAACAGCTAGACCTCCCACCTACTGAACACGAAGACATTGAGGCGTATGCCTATGGTGAAAATGCAAGAGAAAATCTGATACCGAAATCATCAAAGAAGAGTCCCACTAATACCACTAGTCTGGAAAAATACCACTCAGCCCAACAACTACCTCAAATCAAAACAACAGGAATAAAAACCGGCATCGCTTCCGCTGACTCGAGTGATCGCACTGCCATTGAAGAGGGTCTATTGATGCACAGAATTCTGGAGCTTGTCATCCGAAAGTCTGACCTGCCAAAGGCTTTGCTACAAGTTATAGAAGAGGGACATATGGCAGAGAGTGAGTACGATGAATGGAAAAGTAGAATACAGGCTGCTTTTGGTCTTGACCCCGTAGCCAAGTGGTTTGAAGATGGAATAGAGGTGCTGAATGAAAGGGATATCCTGCTACCTGATGGCAGGCGTTACCGACCTGATCGCGTTGTACTTAAAGACAATAAAGCCATTGTAATTGATTACAAAACCGGTCGTCCTTATGCACATTATCAAAAGCAAATGGGAGTTTACTGCTCGGTTCTAAGAGAAATGGGATATGACGAAACAGAGGCGTGGCTTTTTTACACAGATGCCATGAAAACTGAAAAGGTCAATTAATTAAAAACACTCAATCAAAATTCAATGCGAAAAGATTCATTTTTATATAAAATTGCTGAAGATGTCCATCAGAGATACGGGAAAGACATTAGGAATCTCGTGGTGGTTTTTCCAAACAGAAGAAGTGGTCGTGTATTCCAAAGGCATCTTGCACAACTTTCGGATAGCCCCATCTGGTCTCCAATGATCACGACCATAGATGATTTTTTTAGAGAAAAAAGTGATCTCGTATTAGCTGATCCACTTACTCAGCTCAATACATTACATGGAGTCTGGAATAAAACCTATCAATTTGAGGAGCCCGAAACTTTTCAACAGTTTTACTTTTTTGGAAAAATACTGATAAGGGATTTTGATTTGATTGATAAATACCTGATTTCGGCAGATCGCATTTATGGACAACTTAGGGACCTAAAGGAAATAGATTTGAGTTTCCAACCTGATTTTGAAGACCACGATGCGTTAAAAAACCTCATTGAGTATCTATCCAAAAAACACGAGGAAGGCAGCCCCGGGCAAAAATTCATGAAAGTCTGGAATAAACTGGGTGCACTTTACCAAGCATTCAAAAAAGAGCTTTCAGACAAAGGACTTGCTTACTCCGGTATGATTTATAAAGAGGTCGCCAATCGTCTTGAGAAAATTTTCATCCCCAATGAGCAGCATTTTATTTTTGCAGGATTTAACAGGATTAACCGTTGTGAGAAAAAACTTTTTAGCCTGTTGAGGGATGCCGGGAAAGCAGATTTTTACTGGAATGAAGATCCCCTTTTGATAAATGAGTTGAAAAAGGAAGGCGGCAGATTCCTATCTGAGAACCTTCAACTTTTCCCTCCTGCGAAAAAGACATCCACAGACCTTGTCAAAGATCATAAGAAACTGGAAGTCATACCACTACCCTTCCGTTCACTTCAGGCTCAAACAGTCGTTAAACTGATGATGAACACCAATCCAAAGGAAACATCAGGAGTCGTCCTCAGTGATGAGGATTTGCTATTACCCTTGCTTTGGTCTTTACCGGAGAATCGTCCTGCCATAAATGTCTCCGCAGGTATTAAAATTTCCACGACTTTTGCCTATGACCTTATGCGCGATTTGATCGAACTTTATGAAGAGGCAGAATTAAATAAAGGAGATTTCTACTACTCCCATTTGCAAAAGATCTTTTTCAATCCCTGTTTTCCCGGCTTACAAAGTGAATGGTTAAAAGCGGTCAAAGTCTATAAAGAAGTAGAGGGAAGGCGTAAACTGGTCGATTTAAGGTCAGAAGTCTATTTTTCACCGGAGCAGATTAAATCCATACTCCCCCATTCTCTTACTGAATTACTAAGTACAACTCCTGCCGGTTCAGGGGAATTACTCGAAAAAATGTTGGAAATTCTGGAAGTAGCTTATGAATTGAACACTGAGGATAATCCGGATATGGAAGTGAAAACTGTAAATCTAACTCAGGAGTTGATACGCTCTGCCCATCAGATGTTAATCAGATTAAAAGATACTTTGTCGGCATGGCCGGAGCATCCCGATTTTCAATTGTTAAAAAACATGTTGAGGGACCTCTCTCAAAGCAGAAGACTCCCATTCAAAGGTGAGCCACTGAGTGGTATTCAGTTAATGGGTGCTTTAGAATCCCGAAATGTTAGTTATGACAGGCTTATTTTACCCTCCATGAATGAGGGCATACAGCCATCAAACCCCGGTCAAACGCTCATTCCTTTTACCCTGAAAAAATACTACGGATTGCCCACCGCTGAGGACGAAATGGCAGATCAGTCCTATTATTTTTGGACGCTAATAGCAGGAGCAAAAAACCTGACCCTGTTGTACGATAATTCTTCAGGCGGAGGATTGAACAAGGCAGAACCCTCGCGTTTTATTCAACAGATTAAATTCGGCAATTTCGACAACTGGGATTTCACTTCAGAATCTCAACTCTCCATTCCTTTGGAAAACAATCAGGCAGGTGAAATATCGATAAAAAGGACAGCGGAAATCCACAATCAGCTTTTGAGCCAATTAAAGAACAGAGGATTGTCTCCATCCTCATTGTTGAATTTCCTCAAATGTGAACTCAAGTTTTACTTCAACTTTGTCATAGGTGCGGGAACTGAAGAAGAAATAGCGGAGGAAGTAGATGCACGTATTTCAGGGAGTATTCTTCACGATTTAATGGAGGAATTATACGAACCATATAACAATCAGGAGGTAGATGGCGAAAAGATTAAAGAAATGAAATTCAATCTTCCTCAGGTATTGCGAAAAAAACTGGACAAATACCGCAAGACAGCCGGAAAGGAATTGCCCGGACACGATTTGGTAGCCATGAATTATCTCTTTCAGATTGCGGATAATCTACTAGATTTTGATTTGGAGAATGCTCCTTTCACTATGATTGCCCACGAGAAAGAATTGGAGTTCAGGAGAGAACTAAAAGGGCAGGAAGTAAGATTTACTGCAAAAGTTGATCGCATTCATAAGAAGGATAACAGTACAGTAATTGTCGATTACAAAACGGGAGGAGACAAACCGGATTTTAAACCGGAAAACATTATACCACTTCCAGGGAGTGATCAAGAAAAAGCCGATCAATTAAACAGTGCTGCAATTCAGCTTTTTCTGTATTGTTGGATGTTACAACAACAGGAGGCAGAATACCAAAACATCGTACTTCAGCCGGCAGTATATGCGACCCGTCAGTTTTCGGATGATTTTGACCCATATCTTGCTATTGACAATGGGAAAAATAGACCTAACACCAGAATTGATACCTCAAGCGAGTTGTATAAAACATTTACAGAACAACTGGAACAAACGCTGGAAGCACTGCTCAATCCCAACAGAAATTTTGAGCAGACTACTGATGAAAAGGTCTGTACTTATTGTGAGTTCAAAAATATATGTATGCGGGAGGGTGGAAGCTGGTGAAAATGATTCAAAAAAAACGCCCAACCATTTTCTAAGCTTTGTACTTTTAATGGTTGGGCACTCTCAGTTCAGGAAAACCAACATCTGATTTTTTAATAAGTTTCTCACCTAAACAGTTAGTTGCAACTTACATTCGGGTTCCAATCATAGAATGTTCCGCTGGGATTTTCCTTTTCGGTCCATACATGCAATGCCCAGATTTCCTGATGATGATTGTGGTGGAATTCATGAAAAAACAATACAGGAGGGTCTTCATCTGCAGGTAAAATAGCAAAGGGTACGATATACTCCACACCTACCAACTCAAAACTACCATCTTCATGTGGTTCAAAAAGTAAAATCTGAGGTTCAAGGTGGTTGACCCTACCATCAATGTATTCCATTCTGGCGATATGGTGTCCCATTCCACCCTCTGTCGGATGTTCAACACAACCGGACAAATCAGTATCCCAACCGGCAGCAGCAGCATCTTCAAGGTTATTGATACCAGCGGTAATTTGACGCACTTCATTCAAGAGTATTTCAATTAATTCTTCCTCGGTATTACAGCTCACATTGGGATTCCAATCAAAAAAAGTTCCGCTGGGATTTTCCTTTTCAGTCCATACATGCAATGCCCAGATACCCTGTTGTGGGTTTTGATGGAATTTATGGAAAAACAACTCAGGTGGGTCAGCATCCGCAGCTAAAATAGCAAAAGGGACAATATACTCTACACCAACTAATTCAAAGCTCCCATCTGGATGAGGCTCAAAAAGCAGAATCTGCGGTTCGAGATGATTGACCCTACCGTCAATATATTCCATTCGAGCAAAATGATGCCCCATGCCACCTTCCACAGGATGCTCAACACAACCGGATAAATCCGTATCCCAACCGGCAGCAGCAGCATCTTCCACGGTACTTATTCCTGCAGTTACCTGACGGACTTCATTAAGCATTTGTTCAATCATTTGCTCCTGTGAGGGTCCACCGTCATCATCATTGCTGCATGAAATAAAAATAAGTGGACTCAAAAAAAGCAATAAAACTACAAGTTTGAAAAATAATTTAGTTGTCATAATAATAGATTTTTGATTAATTAATGGATTCCATAACAACTACTGCACCGCAGCAGTAAATATCTCTACTTCATTGTCGAATGGTTCAAGAGATTGCAAATAAGCATATATGGCTTCAAGGTCTTCTTCTTTCATGCCCGCATACATAACCCAGGGCATAATGGTTTGAAAATCTCCGGGTTCAACAGCAGGAAGCACAAGGTTGGTGTCGGCATACATTTTAAAACGATGGACAAAGCTCTCTTTGGTAAAATGACCTATCCCGGATTTATGAGGCGTTAGATTTGGTGTTCTCAGTACACTTCCATCCGGCCATATAAACTCTCTCCCACCTCCTCCAACCGGTCCAATAAATTGCCCCTTTTCAAAATTAGTATGGCAATCCCCACAAGCTCCGGCATCAAACAGGTATTTACCATAGGCAATTAAATCACTTCTATCAGG
>SLKL01000323.1 GCA_007134625.1 Saprospiraceae bacterium | reverse complement strand
TGAATGGATCCTCAAAAAAATCAAGAAGGTCCGATTTCTCTTATATGGGGAGAATTAGTGTTTATAGAAAAACCTATTAGCTTTACCAGTTAATTTTATTTTCATTTTTTTCAAAATCCAAAAATTGGACACCCAAAACTCAAAAGTAAGTGAACTTAATTCAGATATTAGTCCTAATCAGAGAGTAAATCGGTCTGGTAAATTTAAAGCAACAAAATTTTATGACATAGCCTTAAAAAACTGATATTTAAATTTTCAACTTTTGATTCAACTTTAAAATCGTTGTTTTGAAAGGGTTAAATTGAGTTTTTGCCATATTTTCAGTATTGTTTTATTAGAGTATAAAAAACTGTAAACATCAGTCATTGATTTTTTGTCTTATCATTAGGACTTTACTTTTTTGTAACTATTTACGACCTTAGATATCGCATAAATTTTGTCATCTCGTCTTAGGCCGAGACAAGTTGATTTTTGCAATAAAAAGCAAAAATCCCGCCAAAATTTGGGAGATTTTCAGATTAATAACCACGGGAGTGCCCGTGGTTATTAATGTAAGACCCTTTCAGGGTCATCTACTAAATAGTTACACTTTTTTAATAAATAATTCAAATTGAATTACTTGGGTCATGCTGTATTTTCGCCTAAGGATGATAATGTAACCTTGGGTAATCTAAGTGGCGATTTTTTAAAGAATCGTTTTCACCATTTATTGTCACCCGCAGTAATAAATGGCGTTTACCTCCATAGGGCTATTGATACTTTTACCGACAATCATCAGGCTTTACGTGAATTACTTCCCCTTTTCCGACCGCACTTTGGGAAGTACAGTAGTGTGGTGCTTGATGTACTTCTGGATTATTTAATAGGTGAAATTTGGGATGATTTATTTAACCATGATTTTGAGGAATTTTGTGGTTCTATTTACCAGACAATAGAATGTAATTCAAAGGAATTACCTGAACGACCTGCTTTAATTATGAGCCGTATGGCTGCTGCAGATTGGTTGGCTGCTTACAGGGAAGAGGAAAGAATAATAAGGGTTTTTTCAAGACTTTCTGATAAAGCGAGAATAGAATTAAATGGTAGAATTGCTTTAGATGTATTTACTGAAAATCGTGATCTGTTAGTTGTTAAAGGTATGGAGTTTTTGTCCGACTTAAAGTCTTACCTGACAGATAATAAATTAATCCATGAACCAAGGATTACCTGGAAGAAGGAGATATTATAAGAAAAGAGGCTGCCTACATAAAAGAAGGCAGCCTCTTTAGGTTTTGGATTACAATTACTGAAATTGCGTCCTTTAATCCCCGTGAGTGGGAATTTTTATCTTATCCCAATACCTGAGAAACGGGAGTGTAAGGTAAATCAAATGCCTCAGCTACAGCCTCGTAAACTACTTTTCCGTCAACTACATTAAGTCCCGGTAACAGGCTTGCATCATTCATACAAGCTTCCTGCCATCCCTGATCTGCAAGCTTTAATGCATAGGGTAGGGTAGCATTCGTCAAGGCAACGGTAGAGGTGTAAGGAACTGCTCCCGGCATATTAGCAACGCAATAATGCACTACCTCGTCAATAATGTAGATGGGGTCATCGTGAGTAGTTGGTTTAGTAGTTTCAAAGCATCCACCCTGATCTACCGCAACATCGACCAATACTGTGCCGGGTTGCATAGTTTTTAACATATCTCTTGTGATCAGATTAGGTGCTTTAGCACCCGGAATCAATACTGCTCCGATAATTAAATCGTGTGTCTTGATCAATTCCCTGATAGTATATTCATCCGAATATCTCGTAGTAACATTAGGAGGCATGATATCGGCCAGTTGTCTAAGTCTTGGTAGACTAATATCCAAAATAGTTACACTAGCACCCAAACCTGCAGCCATTTTTGCCGCCTGAGTTCCAACGATTCCACCTCCGATAACCAAAACTTTAGCGGGTGCTGCACCGGGAACACCACCGAGGAGAATTCCTTTTCCTTTTTGAGGTTTTTCAAGATATTTTGCACCTTCCTGCGTTGCCATTCTGCCGGCTACTTCTGACATTGGAATTAAGAGCGGCAAACTGCGATCAGGATATTCTACTGTCTCATAAGCAAGACATACTGCACCTGAATCGATCATTGCTTTTGTCAATGGCTCATAGGAAGCAAAATGGAAATAGGTAAATAACAACTGGTCTTTCTTAATGAGTTTATACTCCGGCTCGATGGGCTCTTTTACTTTAATAATCATTTCTGCAATATTATATACTGCAGCAATATCCGGTAGGATTTCAGCACCTGCATTGATGTACATTTCATCTGAAAATCCACTGCCTTCTCCTGCTGTGGTCTGAACATAAACCTTGTGGCCTCTTTTTGTCAATTCAAGGGCACCTGCAGGCGTAAGTGCAACCCTGTTTTCACTTGGCTTAATTTCTTTTGGAACTCCTATTATCATGTTTTTAATTTTAGTGGCGCAAGATACCAAGCTTTAAAGAATTAAGGGGCAAAAATGGGTAACAATTTTGATGATGAGAAGTGGATTTTAACCTTTTGATAAGTGGTTTATAAGAGACCTCCATATCTATACCTAAAAAAGGTACGAGATAAGAGTAGCTTGCAAGAAACTTTAGTCTGCTTGATTGAATAAACCAGTTTTCTTGAGCTTGCAAAGGGTTAACTTATTGGTAATTAATTTAGACGCAATTTTAAGTCTTAACTTTTTTAAAACTACTCCTTGACTCTTATTGGGAAAAAATTGGCCACAATTGATAAGAGTAAATAAAGAACCATGGAGATGAAAAACCCTGAAAAGCCTATGATAATGAGTGGTATAGGGGATAGTAGAATAATCAAATACCTGTAGAGATTGGCTTTGTGTCCGGCAGAGCTGAATTTTAATGATAAAAATCGAATGGAAGAAACCATCAGTAAGCCAATAATTAATAAAAGGAGAATGCCCGGGATGAATAAATCAAAGTCTGTTGGTCTGCCTCCCAGAATAAGTAAGCCATAAGACAGGACAAAGAGGCCTGCTGCAGGGCTGGGAAGACCGGAGAAGTCATTGCCCTTATGTTCAGTGATATTAAATTTTGCTAATCGCCAACATACGCACATTACATATATGACTGAAGCTGATGCAAGCAGTATGACTTCGAGTTGTGAATCCATTGCAGGCTGTATTAAGACAAAAAGAAAAAAGGCAGGCATCACACCAAAACTTACTAAGTCTGCCAACGAATCCAATTGAACCCCCATAGGACCTGCGACATTCAATAATCTTGCAACTAGTCCATCCAATAGGTCAGCGACTAAACTTATGCCAATACATAAAAATACCCAGTTCAATTCATTGGAATAGATTAGGAGTATGGCACTAACACCGGCTCCCAGGTTAATTAAGGTTAAAAAATTGGGGATATTTTTTTTTAGCATGAACTGTAAATCCTTTGATTCATGGACGAATATAATGCAAAATTTTAAAACCTGTGTCGTGCATAATTCAATAGAGTTTTATATCCGATTAGTTTTTTTTCAGAAAACTTCCTAAATTGCAAACTAAATGTAAAAGGACATGAAATCCAGAAATATTGCTCTTTGGATACTCAGTACCGCTGTGCTGATTTACTTTCTTGTGGTGGCCAAAAGATTGTTAATACCCTTTGTTATTGCTGTGGCAATCTGGTATTTGATTGAATCCTTAAGCTTGTTTATAGGAAAAATGTCATTGAATAAAAAAGCCAAAAAGAAAATTCCCCGTTGGTTATCACTTATTTTCTCAACGCTTGTTATTATTGGACTCTTTATTGGAGCGGTAAAAATCGTAATTGATACCTTTAAATCTATGAGATCAACACTGCCTGATTATGAAGATAGATTTCAGAGTTTTTTTAATCAATTGCCTGATTTTTTAGATTTTGGTGAAATTGAAAGTGTAACTGATTTATTACAGGAGATTAATATTGCGGCTACTGCAGGTCCCGTATTTGATACCGTAACCAATTTATTTGCCAGCGTAATTTTAGTTATAATCTATGTAATTTTCCTTCTTCTGGAACGCAATGTGTTAAGTGTTAAGTTAAAAAATCTTTTCGGTCAGAAATCCAATTACGATCACTTCCGAGCAGTCTTAAGTAAAATTAATGAGTCCATTCGTACTTATATTTCAGTGAAAATATTTACTAGTTTTTTGACAGGATTTCTCAGTTATTTGGTGATGGAGATTATTGGCCTTGATTTTGCTATTTTCTTTGCTTTTCTGATATTTCTATTAAATTTCATACCCAGCATTGGTTCTATTACAGCGACTTCCTTGCCATTACTTTTCTCAATAGTTCAGTTTGAATCCTTAAGTACCTTTATTATCTTATTGATTTTGATAGTTGGGATTCAAATAATTGTCGGTAACTATATAGATCCATTGTTGATGGGGAGCAGGTTAAATATTAGCCCCCTGGTCATCATTTTATCTCTTGTAGGTTGGGGGGCAATTTGGGGTTTCGCCGGTATGATATTTAGCGTACCTTTTACTGCGGTACTTATTATTATTTTTAATGAATTTAAGGAGACTAAACCCATTGCTATATTGCTTTCGGAGACAGGTAAATTAGATGTTGAAAAAATCGGAGATCGGGATTCTAAGTAAGTATTATAAATTTCAACTATTCTACTTCGTCTCTTTAAAATTCGTAATTTTGCAACAATAAAGGTTTTAAAGTCACATTACAGCATTATGTAAATCCAATTTTTACGTTACATCAAATAAAGATTATGAAAAATATATTTCTTAGTTTGGGATTCATATTACTATCCGTATTGTTAATCAGTTGTGGAGCTGATTCTTCTGAAAAAACTGATTCAGATACTATTCAGGATCAGGAAGAGGTAAGTCAGTCACATGAAGTATATAAAGCCTTTTTGGCTAATGTCCGCGAACTTTGTGGTAATACTTATCTTGGAGAACCCGTTTATCCTTTAGATGATCCTGAGCATCCTTTTTACAATCAGCCCATATTATTGAGTTTCTCAGTTTGTGAGGAATATAGAGTGTTCATGCCTCTGCAGGTAGGAGATAATACATCCAGAGCATGGCAATTGACCTTGACAGAGGAGGGCTTATTGTTGAAACACGATCATCGACACGAAGATGGTACTCCTGAGGACCTCAGTATGTATGGAGGATTTGCCACGGATGAAGGAACTGCTTTAAGTCAGTTTTTCCCTGCTGACGATGAAACTGCTGAAATGCTTCCGGAAGCTTCAACCAATGTCTGGAACATGGTAATCCACCCCGATGAAGGAATTTTTGAATACATCCTACACCGACATGGGAATTTGAGATTTCATGCAGTTATTGACATTTCTGAACCTGTAGAATTGATGGATTAAGGTGGAAAAACAGCAAAAGTTTTTAAATCTTTATTTAGTAAGTATTTGCTTGCTTTTACTGGGTGCGACAGCCTGTAAAAACGAAATGGCTGAGGTAAGAGGCTTTCTTGATCAGGAAACCTACGAGGAAGTAGCGTTTGATGTAGAGATTTTTTACTCTGACTCTGCAATCACCAAAGTTCGTGTAGAATCTGAAAGAATGCATAGGGTGCAGAAGGGAAACTATATGGTAGAAGTTTTCAGTGGGGGAGTGTTTGCTGAATTCTTTGATGATCTCGGCAATCTGTCGAGTTGGGTTGAATCGGAAAGAGCGATTAGAAATAGTCAGCGAAAAAAGATTACCCTTTACGATAATGTTATTTTGATCAACGTGAATAATGATACCCTTAGAACTGAGGAATTAATTTGGGATGAAAGGGAGGAGCGGATTTACAACAATCGCTTTTTTCGCTTCAGTAATCCAACAGAAGAGATATACGGCTATAGGTTTTCCAGTAATCAGGAGTTTACGGAGTATTCATTCAGTCGTGGTGCCGGCTTTCTTGACGCCAGTCAATTAGATATTAACCAATAACAAGCCCCGAGTCAAATTATGGAAATTATTCTGGTTATATTATTCTTTTTATTGCTCTCTGCTTTTTTTTCAGGAGCAGAAATTGCTTTTATATCTGCCAATAAACTAGGTGTGGAGTTAAAAAAAAGCAGTGGCTCCCGCAAAGGCAGAATAATCAGTGATTTTTATAAAAAATCAGATCATTTTCTGGGTGTAATGTTGATCGGTAACAATATAGCTTTAGTCGCTTTTACTTACTTTATGACGCGCTTACTCGAGGACCTTCTTGGTCCCGGTTTTCATGCCAGTACTTTTTTATTGCTAATTATTACTACTGTAATTATTACCGGTGTCGTCCTTGTTTTCGGTGAATTTTTGCCCAAAACCATATTTAGGTTGTATTCCAATCAAATACTATTTTACAGCGCATATATTCTTAACTTTTTTAATAAAATTTTATCACCCCTAAGTTGGATGGTAATAAAGATGTCTAATCTTTTACTCAGGTATGTATTCAGGCAAAATACCAGAGAACAGGAAAGTACATTTACCCGACATGACCTTGAGCGTTTTGTAAGTGGAGAAAGTGCCGGTGCTAATGATCAGTTAGATACAGACTTATTTCGCAATGCATTGAACCTTAAAGATATTCGCGTAAGAGATTGTATGATTCCAAGAACAGAGATAAAGTATGTAGAGTCTTCAGCAGAGCTATCTGAAATTACTTCAGTTTTCCGTAAATCAGGACATAGCAGGATATTAGTAGTTGACGGTGATATTGATCATGTAATAGGCTATATCCACCACCAAAGTCTTTTTAATAAAAAAGGGGGAGTAAAAAAAATGTTGATGGACATCTTAATTGTTCCTGAAGTTTTGAACATCAAAGATCTGTTATTAAAATTCGTTAGGGATCGCATTTATATTGCCTGCGTTGTTGATGAATATGGGGGGACGAGTGGCTTGATTACTCTTGAGGATATTCTGGAAGAGCTTTTCGGTGAAATTGAAGATGAGCATGATCAGGAAGATTTGATAGAAAAGCAAATTGGGGAAAAAGAATTCTTGTTTAGTGGACGTATGGAGATAGACTATCTCAATGAAAATTATAAGGAAATTAATTTGCCTGAGGGCGATTACCTGACTCTTTCAGGATATCTTATAGAAGCTCTAGGCAGTATTCCGGAAAAAGGTGTATCCATTGAGTTGGATGGTTATAAATTCACTACAGAATTAGTTACAGAGAAAAAAATTGAAACGGTCAAAGTAGAGCTCCTCTAAATAGACTGTAAATACTGATCTTTTACCCTATTTTTTTGTTCTAGCTGGGTAACTTCAATTTATGACAGAGAAAAAGGATTTAATTTTAATTGCAGGTCCATGTTCTGCAGAGTCCCAGGAACAATTAATAGAAACTGCTGAGGGGTTAGCGGAGGGTGGTCTTATCACTTATTTTAGGGCTGGTATTTGGAAACCGCGCTCTCAACCCGGCTTTTTTGAAGGTGTAGGAGAGGTGGGTTTAGAATGGATGGCAGAAATTCGAAAAGCCTTTGGTTTTTCAATCATTACAGAAGTTGGAAATGCTGCCCATGCGGAAAAAGCGCTTAAACTAGGATTTGATGCACTTTGGATCGGAGCAAGAACAAGTGTAAATCCTTTCTATGTGCAGGAAATTGCAGATGCACTTAAAGGTACAGACATTCCGGTTTTTGTTAAAAATCCCATCAACCCCGATTTAAAGCTTTGGTTGGGTTCGGTTGAGCGGGTCGAGAAAGTAACAAAAGGGGAGGTTTTTCCTATCCACAGGGGTTTTAGCCTCAGTGGAAACAGTAGGTTTCGCAATGTACCTAATTGGCAAATTCCCATAGAATTGCATACCCTTAGGCCGGATCTGCGCTTGATTTGTGATCCAAGTCATATTGCCGGGAAAAGGGATTATATCTTTGAAGTTGCTCAAAAGGCCATGGATCTCAATTATTCCGGTTTAATGATTGAAACTCATCCCAATCCACATGCTGCAAAGTCAGATGCAAAACAGCAGATTACTCCTGAACGATTCTGGGAAGGAATTAATAATTTATTTATTAGGAAGAATCTTCCACCTGATCCTCAAACCCTAAGTCAATTGAAAAAGCATAGGGAAAGTATTGATGTCTTCGATCAACAATTACTTGAATTGCTGGCAAAGCGTATGGAGGTATCAGAAGAAATAGGTAACTTAAAAAATAAAACAGGAATAAGTGTTCTGCAGCCGGAGCGCTGGAAAAGTATATTAGAAACAGCTCATATTAATGGTGAAGCCATGGGATTGAGTTACGCATTTATTGATCAACTTTTTAAAGCTGTTCACGATGAATCCATAGATCGTCAGACTAAGAAAGTTAATTATTAGAATTTAGGTCATACCAATAAATATTTCTTTTTTTATTGATGTAAAAAATGTTGATTTAATTGTATTTATGTATTTAAATTACCTTATATCAACAAAATAAAAATATCAAAAAATTTAAATATATTTTTGTATTTCTTTAGATTTCCTTCAAATTTGCACTACTTAAAAAACTCATCTAAATCTAGCTATTATGTTAGTATTTCAAGTTATGATAGTAGCGCTTTTGATAAGTGGAGGAATTAATATGCTTCACAGAATGATGAAAAGTTAACAAATCATTCTAATTGAATGAACCATCTGCTTCGACAAAGTATTTTTCTTTTATGCAACTACAAGTAAAAACTTCAATTCCCACAAAATGGGGGAGATTCCATCTATATGCTTTTGGTTCAAGTAAGAATGACTTGATGCCTCATTTGGCAGTAGTCAAAGAATTTAATGTAAATGAGCCTGTCATTGTCCGAATTCATTCTGAGTGTTTCACCGGTGATGTCATGGGTTCAACAAGGTGTGACTGTGGAGATCAATTTAAAAACTCTATGAAGCTCATTGGAGAAAATGGTGGAGTTTTGATCTATCTTAGACAGGAAGGCAGGGGAATTGGCTTAATCAATAAGATGATGGCCTATAATATACAGGACGAACAGGGATTAAATACAATTGACGCAAATGTCCACCTTGGATTCGAACCTGATGAACGCAGTTATGAAATTGCTGTAGATATATTAAAGTATTTTGAAATAAAGCAGCTTAGAATTTTGACCAATAATCCTGAAAAAATTGCATTTTTGGAAAATTGTGGTTTAGAAATTACTGAGAGGCTACCCATCAAGGGAGAGATAAACGAGGATAATCTTGACTACCTCAATGTTAAAAAGGATTTAATGGGACATTTTCCCGATTTGACTTAAGCTCCTGAAGCTGCAGCTCTTTGTTGTTCATCACCTTTACATGCCTCATCCGGACCTTTTCCGCATACGGAGCATTCTCCACCAAGCTTATCTTTTAGGAAAGGACTATTTGAAGCACATGTACCTCTGAATTCCTGACCGGTAAAAATATGTCTGATATTGATCAGAAAAAAGGCTGCACCTACAAATGCCAATATAATGAGAAGCGTCGCTAAGAATTCCATGATTGTAAACTGTTTAATATTAGTACAAATATAGCTCTTTTTAGTTTAATGTAAGTTTGGTTTAGGGTATTAATGATGTCCAATTATTAATACTACAGCCGGTTAATATAATAGGTTTGTTGCCATCAAATTAAAGGACAAGATGATTATGCCATACATAAACTGTAGAATTATTTTTTAATTCTTATCCGAATCCAATTCCTCAAAAAAGCCTGTCTTGCGATTTTTTCTTACATTATCGAAATTAAAACAACGTCCATTCATCGAAATATAAACACCCGGCGGTTTGCATTGAGCAAAAGCAATGGCACTCCCCAGGTTAAAGAATCCATCAGATGAGTTACCAAATGCATAAGGCACCATTGCTCCTGTTAAAACAATGGTTTTATTTTTTAATTTTTTGGATGCTAAGAATTTGGCGGTTTCTACCATTGTATCGGTGCCATGAGTAATTAAAATTTGCCTTGCTTTCGTCCGCTTACAGTTGAGCAGCATAATTTCCCTGTCTGCATCAGTTATTTCCAGTGAATCTATTAACATTAAGGTCTTTATATCAACTTGAAGTGTTGATCTTCCTCTTACAAACATACTTGGAAGGTGTGTATCTTTGAAGTAGAGCTCACCCGTAATGTAATTGTAATCTTTATCGAAAGTTCCACCGGTCACAAAGACCTGAATCCAATGGTCGTCTTTTTTATATACTGACATTTAGTCTTTTATTCAATTATTATAAATGGAAGTTGATGGCGTTCTCCACACACTTCTATATTCATGAAATATACTGCGGGAGGCAGATGATCAACTTTTAAGCCATTTGTTAGCTCCTCAAGGTTATATACAGTTTCAAATTGCTTACCGCTGATATCGCTGATTCGGACTTTAGAATGATTGCAGCCCTGAGGCAGCTCTCCCTTTAAATATATAATATTCTTGCCCGGATTAGGGTAGATTTCAAAGGGTTGGTTTTTAGCTATATCATTTACAGAAACCCCCAAATCATTTATGATCAACTCTATCTGTACCTCTTCGCTACTATCACCATCGTTGTCGATAGCCAAAACAGTAAGGAGGTAAACTCCTGAAGTATCTATGTTAATGTTGAAAGTGTATGGTTCTGTATCAAAAGAAAACAGTCCGAACTCCCCCGCATTCACCTCTACTGAAGTGATGAAACCATCAGAATCAAAAGCTGATGCTATTATTTCGAGGGATAGAGGAAAATCAGTGGTTATTGTGGTATCGTTTGAAGGTTGCACAAAATCTGCTTGTGGAGGAATATTCTCAATAGCCATGTCTTTGATGAAGATGTTATCGAGATAAAGATTGTTTCCCCAACCACCAATATTATTGATCTCTAGTTGTACAATTTTTCCACCAAATGAAAAAATGTCTATTGAATTATTGCTCCAATCACTGCAATCTTCCGGTGAATAAACATTGTCTCCTGTTGGTGCTGAGGTTGCCAGATTACTCCCTGACTGATCATAAATAACTTCTGAATCAAATCCACATTCATTTACACTTATTTGCAATCTGTCAAAAAATGAGTCGTCATAGGGAGCATATGCGTGGCTGAAATATAGGCGTGGCTGTTCGTATTCTGATAAGTCAAATGTTGCACTTAGGGTTGTTACAACACCTCTGTTATCATTTTCAAAATTATTCATACGTATAGCCTGATTGTTGAAACAATTGGATGCATCCACTTCCTCCCATAAAAATCCTTGAGAAGAAGAGGTGTTACTCCATAACTCCAACTGGATACCTTGACTAAAATCTTCTACAAAAGGTGTAATGCCACTCTCTACGGTAATGTATTGCTCTATTTCGATTTCTTCCTGTCCAACAGAATTGGTAGCTATCAATCGTACAGAATAAGTTCCCGGTTCAGTGTAAATCACTTCAGGATTTGGGAGATTGGATTGTTCCGGAATTCCCCCTTCAAATATCCATTGTAATTCAGTTACACCTCCTTCCGATCTATCTAAAAATCGAATTGACTCCCCGGGGCAAATGGTAGTTCGGTTACTACTAAAAGCTACATTAGGCACACTGACAGACTGGCGAACATTAAATTGAAAATAACCTTCGGGCGCTACTATTGGCCTGCGTTGTATTTTCCCATCGTTTGATCTTGCCTCTATATAGTAATGTACTTCACTGTCATAGTCAAAAGCAGGTAGTTGTGCACTATAATAGTCTTCTTTTTCCTCCATCGGAATCATTTCAATTTCAGAATATATGGAGTCGGTAGATGTGCGGTAAAACAAAACTACCTCTTCAATACCTTCTCTGTGTTTCACTTTCGCAATTACTTCTGACTCTTCCTCATTAGACCATTTGTCTCTAACTCTTGGATGTGCAATCCACAGTGGATCTTCGACTCCTACAGTTTTAGTGATACAGTGCAAAGCACCAAAACTTCCGATCATAGCATTGCAGTCTATTCCAACAACATTATAACCGGGTAGTGCTTCTCGGTAAATTCTTAGCCCAACAGTATCGTATTGCTCCTCATATATCGGCACCAGAATAGTTCCATTCAGGAATATCGAATTAGTGAATGTTCTGTAGTGTCCTCCCTGATCAGGATAACTACCATCAGCTGCAGGGGGCATTGGGATTCTGATAATGTTATAGGGGTTTCCAAATGAAGTCTGATGATTATTCAGTAAATATTCAATGTTTTCATTAATCTGAGGACCATCAGCTACGCCTTCCGGATATTCTCCAATAATAACTGTTTCTTCATCAATAAATCGCATGTGCATATCCAAATGACTGATAGCGTCAAAAGGCAATTCCTCGAATTTTATATATTGCTCATACCCAAATAGTCGTCCTGCTATATGATCAATTTCTTCTTCTGTTTTTGATGGGTTTTCTACTAAGGTAATTTTTGACGAATAGCCGGTTCTATAGCCATCTACAAGATTATTTCCGCCTGTATGCACCCAATCATACGGGGCTTCAATAGCAGCATAATAGGGTACATCAAACAGCTCTGCTACTCTTGAGGGAACCATATTGTCACTTGGTCTTGGACGATTGTAAATAAAATCTGATATGGCCAATTGCTCTACATCATTTTCATACACAGCCCAGGGACCATAATCACGAATCCAAACACTATTGGAAGGCCAATTCACAAATTCGACATTTTCTAAAGAGATACCGGCATTGGTTAAGGTATTGGTTACTG
>SLKL01000329.1 GCA_007134625.1 Saprospiraceae bacterium | reverse complement strand
TATAGAAGAACCCCTCATTGATGCGATAATTGAAATGGAAGCTGCCGGTGTAAAAATTGATAAACAATACTTGGCAGAGTATTCTGAAGAATTGGGGGATAAGATTTCAGCCATGGCCAGGGAAATATATAAGATGGCCGGAGTAGAATTCAATATTGATTCTCCCAAACAGGTAGGTGAAGTACTTTTTGGTAAATTAGAGATACCCTACAAGTGGAGAAAAACAAAATCAGGTCAGTATTCGACTAATGAGGAAAAATTGAGCGAAATAGCTAAGGACTTTGAAATTGCAGGAAAAATTTTGGAGTACCGTGGTCTGACCAAATTGAGATCGACCTATGTTGATTCGCTTCCCAATCTGATAAATCCTGAGACAGATCGCATACACTCTTCTTTTAATCAGGCATTGACCGCTACAGGTAGATTGAGCTCCAATAATCCAAATCTACAGAACATACCCATACGAACCGCCGAAGGTAGAAGGGTCAGGGAGGCCTTTATCCCAGGCGATGAGGATCGGATTTTGCTGGCTGCTGATTACTCTCAGATTGAACTACGCTTAATAGCTGAAATCAGCAAGGATGAAGCTATGCTTGAAGCCTTCCTGAAAGATCAGGATATCCACCGCGCTACAGCTGCAAGAGTCTATGATGTGCCCTATGAAGAGGTGAACTCAGACCAAAGGCGCAATGCTAAAACTGTTAATTTCTCCATTATCTACGGAGCGGGATCGACCAACTTATCCCGACAACTCAACATCAGTCGAAATGAAGCGACCGAACTCATCGAGCAGTATTTTAAGCAATACAGTGGGCTGAAAAAGTACATGGATGAAACGGTGGAGTTCGCGAGAGAAAATGGCTACGTATCTACTCTTATGAATAGGCGACGATTTCTCAGAGACATCAACTCACGGAATGGTATGATGCGCTCTCAAGCTGAACGAATGGCTATCAATACACCGGTTCAAGGGACTGCTGCCGATATGATAAAAAAAGCAATGATTGATGTCCATCAAGCTATTCAGTCGGAAGGCCTTAAATCCAGAATCATCATGCAGGTACATGATGAATTGGTCTTTGATGCAGTAAAGACAGAACTGGAAGAGCTCAAAAAAATAGTCGAAGAAAAGATGAAAAATGCCCTCCCCGGTCTTACTGTCCCCATCAAAGTGGAGATGGGAACAGGTTCGAATTGGCTGGAGGCGCATTAATTTTTTAAAAGTCATAGCAACGATATTAAGATTTCTTTACCTTTGTAAGTAATTACTTACAAACCTACCTTTATCATGATAACAACTCGCCAAAAGGAAATCATTGCTGCAGCCGGAAAATTATTGACCCATTCAGGAATAAATGGCTTGACCATAAAAAATCTGGCAAGTGAAATGGACTTCACTGAAGGTGCTGTTTACAGACACTTTAAGAGTAAAGAAGAAATCATTTTGCTAATGTTGGAATACCTGGCTACGGATATGGACGAAAGATTGTCTGCTTTGCCAAAATCAAATAATCCTGAACAACATTTGAACGATATCTTTGAAAACCAGCTTAATTTTTTTAGTGGGCAGCCTCATTTTTTCGTGGTGGCCTTTTCAGATGGACTGATGGAGATAAGCGAGGAGATAAATGCAGCCTTGCTGAAAATCATGACCATAAAAATGAAGCATTTGTTTCCTGTGATTTTCTCAGGGCAGAAAAAAGGATTTTTTACAACGGCTGTTTCAACTGAGGAAGTTATTCAGATGATTATCGGAACCTTTCGATTACAGATGTTCAGATGGAGGGTGTTGGGATATCAGGAAGATATTAAAAGTAATGGCATGAAATCTATTCAATCTATTGTGAAGGTAATCAAAAGCAAGTAACCTAAAGTCAGGCTCGCTTTTTCTTTAAAGAATCGGCAAAATAATGCCATATCAAACCCGCCACGAGAACTCCCAGACCAAGCATCCATACAAAAGGATCAATCCAGAATGCCAGAAAAACACAGCTAAACATTCCGGCAAAAGAGACCCATCTCGGATATAACCTTTTTCCGACAGGGAGATAGAGTGCTGCAAGATTGGTGATAGAGTAATAAATCAAGACCGTAAAAGCACTGAAGGACCAGGTAAAAACCACATTCCCGCTCAGTACCAATAGTGCAATAATGGCTGCTGTAAACCAGACTGCTTTTACCGGACTTTGATCTTTTTGGCGGATGTTAGCGATGCTATTGGGTACATCACCTCTTCGTGCCATGCTCAACATAACTCTTGACAGACCCAGTATCAAATTGAGTAAAACCCCAAGCATAGCAGTGATAGCAGCTAAAGCCACAATACCTTTAATTAATGGCATATTTAGTACCTCAGCCACCTTTACCAATGGAGCGGCTTCGCCATCGATGGTTTTTCCGAATTCTTCCACACCCATTACATGAATGGCAGTCAATGTCACCAATAGATATATTAATACAATCAACCCCATGGCAGTAATGATGGCTCGTGGGATGGTTTTTTCCGGATTTTTGACCTCCTCTCCAAGAGTTGCAATCCTGCCATACCCTGTGTAAGCTACAAACATCAGTGCTGAGGCATATAGTATTTTATCTATAGATACATCTGTCGATGCCGCGAATACTCCATCCATCGGAAGACCTTCAACCCCTGTTGCAACAGCAATAAGACAAATTAATCCCACCATAGTAATGCCTACAATAATTTTATTCGCCAGATTGCTCCTGCTGATTCCCCCTGACACCAGATAAGTCATTATAAAGAGCAATATCAGTCCTGAAATTATTATCAGACGTTGATCGACACCCAAATTCAGCGTGTAAAAAAGATAGCCAATACACCCAAGCACAGCTGTAGCAGCTGAGGCCGACTTGGCTATGAGGAACATCCAACCCGCTGAAAAACCCAGGTAGGAATTCAAAAATTTATATCCGTATTCGTAGGTCCCACCACTAACCGGATGAGCGGCAGCCAATTGAGCACTACTCAATCCATTAAAAATAGCGAGGATACCGGCTATAAGGATGGCAATTACGATCCCATTCCCGGCTATTTGAGCACCTATTGCTATACTCACGAAAATCCCGGTCCCTATGATTGAACCTAGTCCCATTAGAACTGCACCAGGTAAACCTATTGCTCGTTTTAATTCATCTGTCATTTTCCACTTTTACTATCTACTAAGAATAATAAACTAAAGCCAACCAAATCCACCATTCCCACGTCTTAATCAATGACTAACCATTTAAATTGTGAAAATAATGAAACCTTCTTTACTCAGTTGGAATCCGATATTAATTCTATGTTTTGTTTTCTCTGCTTT
>SLKL01000217.1 GCA_007134625.1 Saprospiraceae bacterium | reverse complement strand
CTTATACTCCAAAAGTGAAATGGAATTATTAATGGTAATTTGCGGATCGACTCCGGGCACCTCGTTTTCAAGAAGATTAACGGCAATCGAACGTGATCCCAGATGAAAGATCGCATAGGGATATATCAGCCGCTCTGTTGATTCTCCACTTTCAACTATTCGCATATTTACCGGATGTATTCCATCCTTTGATAGTTCTTCCCGTCGCATATTAACAGCATGCGTCTCACCTTCATTCGGATTTTCGAACTCAAACTCAATATTGGGATTAATATTCCTAAACTGTCTAAGCATATCCCTTGTGGAGTTCTGTAACCTTTTAAATCCTGCAGGAAAATCTCCATCTAAAAGTACCCTCACATAAATTACATCACTAACATTATCTAAGATATTAAGAGTCGGTTGTGTAAGAGTAAATCGCTTTTCTTCCGTAAGGTCAATAAAAGTATGTTGAAGAGATGCCAATACATTGACAACTATTAAGATCGCTATGATCAGCCCAAGGTTTATAGTATTTTTATATCTTTCTTTCATTTTTTCTCTTCACAAAAGTTTTACTTTCTATTATCAATAACGTACTGTGCAATAGCTAAAAAGAACACAGATAAACTCAGAAAATAAATTACATCTCTACTATCGACCACCCCACGACTAATGGAGGCGTAGTGATAGTCAATACCCAATGATTGAATAAAAATATCCCAATTGCCAACGAATAAAGGCAAATTACTCAAGTAGAAAAAACCATAGTACATAAAAAAGCAAAGGAAAGCAGCCATTAAAAAGGCTACTATTTGATTCCTGCTTAATGAACTTGCTAAAATTCCAATGCTGGTAAATACCATACTCAGGAAGACAAGTCCTATGTAGGAACCCATTATAGCACCTCTATCGAGATTCCCTCTTGGAGACCCCAATTCATGGATAGTGTAATAATATAACAAGGTCGGCAAAATGGCAAAAACAACCAGCGTTAATGCTGCAAAATACTTACCTGCCAATATTTGAATGGTCGTTAACGGTTTGGTAGCTAAAAGTTCAAATGTATTGTTGGACCACTCTTCTGATAATGACCGCATAGTTATGGCGGGTATCAGAAAAATAAAAATCAAGGGTGCCATCGAAAAAAGAGGGTCCAGGGTGGCAAACGGCTGATGCAACAAACTGGTGTCGGGAAAAACAAAAATGAACAAGCCCGTAAGCAGCAAAAACACCACTATAGACAGATAGCCTATAAGCGAACTGAAAAAAGCATTGATTTCTTTTATGTAAACACTCAGCATATTCTCAATTTTTTCCTGTCATTTCTCTAAACACTTCTTCCATACTTGTAGTTAAGGTACTCATCTCAAGTAAAACCCAATCATTGGCAGCACAATGCTTAAAGACAGTTTGTCTAAAATCAACAGTTCCGACTTTTTTCCCTTTAACCAACCATTTACCACTACTCACCTTGCGCGCATCAATTAAGCCGGGAATCTTTTTAAGAAGCTTTTCATCTATCACTCCATCGAATAAAAGACTCAGTGCCGTCGTTTCTTTTTCACCTGAACCACCTCTAATTTCTTCTATGCCTTTATCCATGACCAATTTACCCTTATCAATAATCAGTGCCCTGTCACAGATGGCCTCCACCTCTTGCATGATATGACTTGAAAAAATCACGGTCTTCTCGCTTCCAAGTTCCTTTATAAGGTTGCGTATCTCAATAATCTGATTGGGGTCCAAACCGGAAGTGGGCTCATCAAGTATCAATACTTCAGGATTGTGAATAATGGCCTGAGCCAAACCAACACGCTGTCGGTATCCCCGCGACAATTGTTCGATTTTTTTGTGCTGTTCACGACCAAGACCTGTCAATTCTATCACATCCTTTATCCTCTGGGTGGAGCGACCCATTCCGTAAAAACGCGCGCAAAGTCCCAAAAACTCTTTTACATATAACTCCTTATACAAGGCATTGTGCTCCGGCAAATAACCTATTTTTTTACGCACTTCAAGGCTTTGGTCATCGGTACTCAACCCGCAAACAGTCGCTTTACCTTCATCCTGCTTTATATAGCAGGTCAAAATCTTCATCGTAGTGGATTTACCGGCACCATTAGGCCCCAAAAAACCTACCACTTCACCTTTTCTTACTTCAAAGCTGACCTTATCCACTGCTGCCTGCTCACCGTAATATTTACTCAATCCTTCTACAACAATAGACATACTTTCTTTTAATTATAATGATTTGATGGTGATTCAATCGGATACTTCAGCAAACTTAACGCAGATAACAATTCTTCTATTTCAAAGGCGTCGTTAATGTGACAATTTCCAATGCTTTCACGCTTCAAAGATACTAAATAAGCCCCTGTTCCCAGCTTTTCTCCAAAATCACTTGCCAGACTTCGGATGTAAGTTCCCTTTCCACATTTAACCCGAAAAGAAACCAAAGGATTATTCCATTCAAGTATTTCAAAAGACTCAATATTCACTACCCTTACAGGTAAATCAACTTTTTCTCCCCTTCTTGCCATTTTATAGAGCTTCACTCCGTCTTTTTTTACCGCTGAATAAACCGGTGGATATTGCTTTATAAATCCCGAAAACTGTTTGCTAACTTCCACCAACCGATCAAGCTCAATTCCTTCTGTTGATTTATGATCGAGCTCTTCAGTTTCCGCATCAAAGCTTGGAGTAACACAACCCAATTTAAACTGTCCCGAATACACTTTTTCTTCCCCCATCCAGTTTTCCATAGTTTTCGTCCCTTTACCTACACCCAATATCAAAAGCCCATCCGCTAAGGGATCAAGTGTACCCGCATGTCCAACTTTTATTTTTTTCTTCTTCCATAAAAACTTAAGGTGATAGCGGACTTTATTGACTACATCAAAAGAGGTCCAACCAACAGGTTTATTAACAGAAAGGGTAAATCCATTCTCCGACTGAATGCTGTTTAAGTCTGAACTTTTATCTAAATGCTGCATGAAATCAGAAAAATAGATTATAACTAATCAGGCCAAAACCCAATAATAAACAATAAAAACCAAACCATTTCAGGTTGGCGCTTTTTACCAATGCAATCATCCACTTACAAGCAATTATCCCGGTGATAAAGGCTGCAATAAAGCCAACAGTCAGCGCACCAAGACTTTCCTGAAGAGCATAGTCGCCTCTAATCATTTCGACGGAGTCAAGAAAACCCTTTCCAAGGATCAAGGGCAATACAATCAAGAATGAGAAACGTGCAGCCTCCTCTCTTTTGATATTCAAAATCAGCGCTGTGCAAATTGTGGATCCTGATCTCGAAATACCCGGCAATAGGGCTACTGCCTG
>SLKL01000188.1 GCA_007134625.1 Saprospiraceae bacterium | reverse complement strand
CAGGGCTGGTATTCCCGGCTTTATCTACCGCTCTCAACTGAAGGTGATAATCACCGGCAGTTACCATCTCCGGAACTTCGATTTCAATTAATTTTTCCACTGTTCTTCCACTCATATTAATGAGTTCTAATACAGTCCAGTCTGTGGTGTTTATGCTTCTGTGTCCATGACAGTCAAAATTTGGGTGTACGTCAATTTTGAGTTGGGAAAGTTCAGTGTCATCTGTAATGACTACATCAAGAGCAACTGTTTCTCCTCCAGTAACGACAATGGTTTGCGGGTCAGGTTCACCACAAACTAATCTTTCTACTGGAATTGGAGTCACCTCCAAAAAAGTTATTTCAGGGGGTGTAGTATCTATGTCGTCGTCTGAACAGGAAGAGAACAAAACAACAAATAAAAACGCGCCCAATAGAATGTAGATAAACCTCATATGATGAACTTTTTACAAAAATAACTGTATTTTTGCAACTATGTTGCAAAATAAGAACTCTTTTGGAGCGGTCGCGAAAGTGTTACTACTTTTTTTATTGTACAATACACTATTGATTTCGTCGGACTTGGACGCTCAAATCACTTTGAGGGGTGTAGTAGTTGATAACAATAGAACAACATTACCCGGAGCTACGATATGTACCTTTCCCGATACTACCTGTACAGTTACCAATGAGCACGGGGCTTTTGAATTACAACCCAAAAGATTGCCGAGATACATAGAGGTAAGTTATGTTGGTTTTGAAAAAAAGAGAATTCAGATAAGCCCCCTATTTGATGAAGATCATTTCCATATAGTTCTTCATCCAAGTACAGAAAGTCTGAGGGAAATTACTGTTCTTGAAGATCGATTAGTAAGGGATGTCTTTCAGCCGGTAAGTTTTGTGGGAGGTGATTTCTTTGACGAGCGATCCGAAGGCAATCTGGCAGCGAGTTTATCGGTTTTGCCAGGGGTGAATCACCTGAATTTAGGTCTTGGGGTTGGGAAGCCAGTTATCAGGGGCTTGTACGCCAACAGGGTGATCGTCGCAGATCAGGGCGTAAAACAGGAAGGGCACCAATGGGGAGTTGATCACGGATTGGAGATTGATCAGTTCCGCGCGAGGAGAATTGAGGTTCTAAAAGGTCCTTCATCGCTGGAATTTGGTTCAGATGGGCTGGGGTGTGTGGTACGGATTTTACCTGATCCGATCGCAATCAGGAATACTGTAAGTACTGCATTTACGCTTTTGGGCAAATCAAATAATGACCACCTTGGTGGAAACTTATTCTTTTCGGGTGCAGGTGAAAATTTCTTTGCCTCTGCAAATGTCTCACAACAGGCTTTTTCTGACTATCGCGTTCCAACTGATCGCTTTGTTTATAACACTTTCGAACTGCCTATCTTTAATGAGCGACTAAAAAATACCGCCGGTAAAGAATCGGCCTTCAGTATCACCACAGGTTACCGGGATGAGAACAATCTATTAAGGTTGACTGCTTCGCAATACAGGCAGCATGCAGGAATATTTTCCGGCGCGGTCGGCATTCCGCAATCTTTTGCCCTGCAGGATGATGGAGATTCCAGAAATATTGAGTTCCCAAGCCAAAGAGTTAGCCATCAGCGAATGGTCGCTTTTTATCAACGTAAGCTTAGATCAGAAAGAATGCTGGAAATAAACCTGGGTTTGCAGGAAAATCACCGCCGGGAATTTTCATTTCCCGAGTTTCACGCCATACAGGACAGAGCGGATATCAACGAGAGATTGGCATTGGAAATGGAATTAAGGACCATCAGTATGGATGCATCTTATTCTTCAGAAGGTGAATTCAGATTGGGTTTCAATATCCAACATCAGGATAACGAAACGGGGGGCTTTGATTATTTTTTACCGCCATTCCGCACTTTGAGGGCAGGCGTTTATGGCTATCGGGATTTTAAGTGGAGTGAATTACTCAGATTAAAAGCGGGTTTAAGGCTGGATTACGGGCACAATGAATCTGATGAAGCGGGCAGAGATGTCTGGAATACTTCAGGTGATGTCATTGGACAATTGAGCTCAAAAGCAACCGACCGACATTTTTTCAATTATGCAGCTTCACTGGGTTTTATCAAAAAGTTTAAAGACAATGATCAGCTGGAGTTGTTTGGTCATCTGGGGAAAAGCTTTAGAATTCCTTATCCTGTTGAAACTTCATCCAATGGTGTACATCATGGTTCATTCAGGCATGAAATAGGTCGTCCGGATCTGGATGCCGAGCACGGATATCAGTTGGATATTGGATTCAGGTATTTTTCAGAAAAGGCACTCGTATCCCTTTCTCCATTTTTCAATTATTTTAATGACTACATCTATTTGCGACCTTCACCGGAATTTTCTCCACTCCCTGATGCGGGTCAATTGTACCGATATGAGCAGCACAATGCAATATTTTCAGGATTTGAAGTAGAGTGGGAATATCAGCTTTTTCCGGCAATAAAATGGGCACAATCATTTGAAAGTGTCTGGTCATACAATTTGGATACACGGTTGGCATTGCCATTTACTCCACCGCACAGTTTACTGAGTAAAATTAGTTATCAGCAATTGTGGAGCGGACCACAGATAAAATTTAGCGCAGATATTTCGCACCGATGGGTAGCTGAACAAAATCGCGTGGACAGAAATGAATTGACTACCCCTTCGTATCACATGCTTGATGCGGGCTTGAGATTAGGCTTTCAAAATTGGCTTGGTGGAGTAAGTTTATCTCTGATGGCGCACAATATTCTGGATACAAAGTACTTCAATCATTTGAGCAGGTATAGACAACTGGGAATACCCGAACAAGGCAGGAATTTTGTGGTGAGGTTGCATATTCCCTTTAGTGTTGGGATTTGACGATTGACTGTTGACCTTTGACTTTTGACCATTGACTGCCTGCCCCTCCTCAACTCGTTGGGGATTGGCAGGTTGACCTTTGATTGTTGAAATTTTGACCAATTGTTCAAAACTACTGTGTCACTCCCCAATCCGGTTGGTGAATAGATTGGTGGATAGGAAATTTTAGTTTATGTGATCCTCCTCGGAGATCGACATCTAGGCGTTTTGTTAGCTTTACCGACCTACTCAGATTAATGTGTTTATTGAAAATGAACAAAAGCATTCATTAAAAATGAACAAAATAAAACTCTATCACTCCATCACCAAAATCTCCCCGGATACGATATTGCGTTCACCGTAGAGGTTTTCGTACTCGAAAGTAAAGAGGTAGGCACCGGGATTTACTTTTTGACCACCGGCAGTACCGTCCCAATGATGATTGGGGCCGCGCCCTTCGAACAGCAGACCACCGTAGCGGTTATAGACCT
>SLKL01000024.1 GCA_007134625.1 Saprospiraceae bacterium | reverse complement strand
TAAACACATTTCCTCTGAATGGATTTAAATCGTGCTGATCTGTATCTCTGAATGTTTCAGTGGTAAGCGGTCTGTAAACATCCTTTACCCACTCACTTACGTTACCTGCCATGTGGTATAAGCCAAAATCATTAGGCAGGAATGATCTTACAGGAGCCGTTATTGAAGCAGCGTCATTAAGGTTTACTGAAGTTCCCATATAATCACCACCTCTGTGCTTAAAGTTAGTCAACATGTTTCCTTGAAATTTGTCTCTTCTCTGCCACCGCATAGAGGTGCCATTCCATGGATATATTCTTCTGTCTGTAATCAAGTCGTCTCCTCTGTGCCCCTCATTTCCATCAAGTGCAAGCGCCGCATATTCCCATTCTGCTTCTGTTGGTAATCTATAGCTTGGTAATAATATACCATCCTCAAATCTAACCCTTCTTTCACCACCTGTAGTCAGGTCGGGAAGATTTTCTCTTACGCTACCTTCATATTGACCTGCGAGGTAAGCTCTGGTATTGAAATTGTCGGAATCTTCTTGATCGGGATTAGGATTTAGTATTCCTCTTTCGATCAATAGCCATTCGTTAACCCTGTCTGTTCTCCACTCAGCATATCTTGTTGCCTGTACCCATGATACACCTACCACCGGGTAGTCATCATAAGCCGGGAATCTGAAATAAGTTTCCACATAAGGCTCATTGTAAGCCAATTCATCTCTCCAAACAAGCGTGTCAGGTAGTGCTTCTCTCCAAACCTCAGGATAGGAAACATATACTCTTCTAAGCCAATGCAGGTACTCCCTGTAATCAATATTACTGATTTCAGTTTCGTCCATGTAAAATGAAGATACAGTCACTCTTCTGGGTGTATTATCCCATCTGAACATAACATCTTCATCAGTCTGACCCATAGTGAATGTACCACCGGTAATAAGCACTAGATTAGGTCCGGTTATCTGACCCTCGTAATCTAATTTTTCAAAGCCACCCCATTCAGTGTCATTGTAAGCCCAGCCTGTGGTGGAAGAAGTCTCCTGTTGTCGGCAAGAGCTGACCAATAATCCTGCACAAAGGAGAAAAATCACGAATTGAAAATTCCTACTCATTTTTACGATTTTTATTTAGTAGTCCACAAATATAGAATCTAGGATTAATTCAGACAATGTTTTTTTAAAACGTTAACTTTTTATTTTTTCTCTTTCTGCTTTTTAATGTCTGAATAAATCTAAACAATCGCTGTAATTAACATTTCCTCGGTTTCTATTATTGTCTATTTTTAATAGAAGGGTAAATTCATGTGCACCCCTTGTGTGATCAGCAAGTTTGGAAATGGTAAAATCAAAAGAATAACCAAAGCTAAAATTTTCGTAATTAAACCCAAGGTGGGCCTGAACTGCATCTGAAAATGAGGAGTTGTGGCGATAATAAAGCCCTGAAGACCATTGTCCAAAACTGTAGTGCAATCCCGCATTGAGTTGATACAAATCTTTTTGACCTGCAAAAAGCATATTGGGCTTTAGTCTGTTTTTGCCATTTGAGGAGACTTGAAAATCCGTACCTATAATCAGCGAGTACAAAACAGCTTGTCGCGCTCCGGAAGGTCCGGGATTATCTAAAAAGCCTATGTTGGGTGTGTTTAGATGCCTTAATCCGACACCTGCAAAAAAAGATGGCGAACTAAATAATAGTCCAAACCCGATATCCAGATAAGTTTTTGAGTCCTCTGAAGTCCTTGATTCAATTTCTCCGGGTTGGCCCTGTTCAATTGGACCAAGAATGGGGTCAATTTGACTGCCAAAAACCAATTTTGACCAGTCTAATCTCGATTGAATGCCGGCTAATTCAATTCCCGATTGAATAAAGGTGTTACGGTTGATATGTATTCGGTAGGAGTAAAATGCAGATACTCTGGATTGAGTAAGAATGCCGTCACCTTGATTATCTACCATTGCAAGCAATCCGAAACCGCTGTTAATCCTTCGGAAGTATTGATTGTACCCAAGCGAATAGGTCCGATATGCGTTTTCAAATCCGGACCATTGCGACCTGAAGGCAGCTGCTATTCTTCCGCTTTCAGAAATTCCGCTAAATGCCGGATTGATAGCCTCCGGCGTCTTGTAATATTGACTGTAAATGTGGTCCTGTGCCAGACTTAATGGACTGTGCAAATAAAAAAGTGTGGCTGTCCAAAAACAGAGCAGTAAATATCTGATACCACGTCTTTTTTTATTTCGCATTTTTTTCTTTTAAAAAAAACAACCATTTTGTCACCTTCGTTTGCACTCAGCCGCTCCTTTATCAAGCATTTTCTGACGCTCAATCCAACACATTTTATCTTATTTCGGTTCTAAAGCTTTTTTTCTCGGTTTTTATAATTAAGTATTTTTTCAAGTCTTATGGATGAACCCGCTGATTCTACAAATATGGAAAAAAAAGGTCAGATGCGTTTTAATTTAAGTTTTTTTTATGGGATAGAGAAAAAGTTAATATCTTTGCCCCTAGAAATGATGAAGCGACTTTGTAGTAAAAAAATCTTTTCTTCAATATGTTAAACTTTTAGTTGTTGAAAAGAAAATGCTTTATATTTCGCTTAAAAAACGTGTTTAAAGATTTTTGTCCTGATTTTATGGCGCTTTAATTTTTTAACACTTAAAATACCTACGAACTTTAACCGTTAATTGCCTGTTAATCCTAAAAAGATTGAATATCGAATAGAGCTATACTTTTTTAACTATTATTTGTCTTGTCCCCGCTTGCTTTCGGGAAAAAAGTAATATAGCTATGCCACTAAAGGATTCAGTTAGTTTTTTTCATCGACTTAATTTGCAGTCTATCAGATTTGTTGTTATATCTATTACCATTTGCTCTTTATTTACAATTGCGTTGAACGGGCAGAATAATTCTTTTGATATCAGGCTGGATTGGAATGACTTCCCCGTCCCTGAATTAACGCAAGGCGAGGAATCCCTTTCCATTCCTTATTTTGAAGGAGCAGGATTCAGTTCAACAGAGATTCCACTTCCCGTTCATGCTGAGAGATTTCCGGTTCCCGGACCGGGAACACTCAATATCAGTGCAGTAGTAAGGCGCTCAACAGCTCCTTCTTTTTCGGTATCATCAGATGTAACTGCTCAACTACAGGATGAAATAAAGTATTCATACATTATAGAGCAGGAAAGGGGTGAGTTTTTTGCAAGAGTATTTTTTGTGCCCATGTGGATGCAGGGCAATAATTTACAACTGGCGGAACAAATTATGTTAAGTGCCTCTTTTTCGCCGCAAGGACCAACAGCTTCTGCTACTGGCAGATCAGGATATAAAGATCATTCGGAATT
>SLKL01000478.1 GCA_007134625.1 Saprospiraceae bacterium | reverse complement strand
CGTGATTTAAAACAGTTAAATCGAACGTGGGTTGGAGTGTACCCTTATACCAAACCTTCTCTTCTGAATATTTCCAAGAGTTTGTCTTTGCTTAATCCTGTGACATCGGAAATTATTTCCAGGTCAACTCCTTTTTTGAAAAAGCCGATTGCAGTTACTTCGATTCCTTTCTCAAATCCTACTCTTTCACTAGTTTCAAGGACATTTTTTAAGTCACGATGCTTTTTTAAATTTTCTTGATAAGCCTCGCGGTCTTTTTCCTTTAGTTTTAATAATTCTGCTATTCCCATGACTTTTTGAAATATTTTTGATTGCAATTTTCCCGGAAGTCTTCCCAAGTATTCAAGCTTTGTTAATAAATACATCCATTTGTCAAAATTGGTTTCCAACTCCTCAAGCTTTTTATTGAACTTTGGAATTTCAACATAGACAAAATTAAGTTTATTATTGAAGACCTTTCCGGTTTTGGTTTCTAAAAGTTTAACCTTGTGAATATACTCATTTGGAGAAACATCTGTTTTTTCCAATTTAAAGTCAAGTAAGGAAATACAGTAAACCGGACATAGACTAAAGTCCCATTCACCTTTTTTTGCTTGTTCCTGAATTGCAAATGTACTGTAATACAGAGATCTTTCTTTAAAAAATCCCTGAAAGAATTTTTGCATTTCAATGATGATTCTTTCCCCGTTTTCTGTTTTACAATAGATATCAAGGATTACATTGCGATCTAATTCTGTCGGACCTAAGTGTTCGTTTTTGGAAAACTCAAGATCTATTATCGGATTGATGTCGCCTTCTAATACCGCATTAAGGAAGTCGATAAGAATATCCTTGCTTGCCTCCTCCCCAAACAATTTCTTAAATCCAAAATCAGTAAAGGGGTTGATGTTACGTGCTTTTCTTTGCATGTGTAAGCATTTTGTTGATGCAAACATAGTACGACTTCGATTTAAATAACCAACTATAAACGTTTACAAACGTATATAAACATTTACTCTACGGCTATTGCGAATACAGTGGTTCATTTTTGTAGAAGATTTAATAAAATAAAACTTTTACGCCATGACAGGAATGATAAACAATGTACAACTAATAGGTAATCTGGGCGCTGATCCCGAACTATTTGTAAGCGAAAATGGGAAGATAAGCTGCCGGCTTTCTGTTGCAATTAATGACTTCTATAAAGACGGACGCGGCAAGCCCATGAGAAAAACCAATTGGATGCAGGTAAAAGCCTGGGGCTCCCTCGCTGAAGCTATGGTGGCAGAATTGCATAAAGGTTCACGTGTGGCAGTAAATGGCAGACTAGTCAATAGGGTTACGAAGGGAAAAGGGGGCGAAAAAATCCAGAAAACTGAAATTCAGGCTGTGAAATTTACCAAGATAAGCTATCAGGACAAAAGGGATGAGTTGCCTTTTTAGTTTATGACTCCACTCCGAAATTAAATGTACACTTGATGGTGGGCAAGTGCGTAGTTTTAGCGTAGTCTTATAAAATAATCACCGCACTCTACCTCAGGGGCAAACTCATCTGCTGCAAAGAGAAATTGATTCATAACTTCAAGAGCAGATTTTTGTGCTTCCGGATTTCGAATGGTTGTTTCTGCTTGATTAATTTCTCTAAAAATTATCCTCCCTGATCTATCAATACATAAGTAAATAGTAAGTGTTCCACTGAGTTGAGGATATTGAGAAGCCAATATTTTAGTGTTACCATATTTTATTACTGACCTTCGTAGACCGGGAAATTGAGATGGAGTAAATAAGCAACGAACTGAATAATAATATTGCTCATCCGGCAAACCGTACTCAATGCTACTCTCGCTAATTCTGGCTATTTCATATCCCATATCACTTTTTATCCAAAAATAGCCAGCTCCCTCATCAACGACTATATTTCTTTCATTATCCCATTTGCCTTGAGGAATTAAATTGAGATCGAATTTAGTATCGCTTTTCATTCCTTTTAATTCCTCCTCAAACTCGCCTTGAATTGGTAGTCTATAACCTGGAGGACAAATTGAGGAGCTTTCGGTAATATTAAGGGGTAGTACTTTATTATTTGACAATAGGTTCCATTTCTCATTCGTAGAATGCTTTCCCCAAGTATAAGAATCTATTATTCCAACTTTGGAATCTACGGCTTCTATCCCAAAATAAATGGGTGTCAGACTAAAATATCCTTTTGAATCTACAGTAAAGTTTGGAGAACCATGACTGCGATCCATCCAGATTTTTCCTGAATGCGGACTTCTTAATGGGTTGAAAAATGGGACTACTTGGCCACGATTATAATTTCTTTCAAGGATTTGATTTCCATTTTCATCGAATATCCTTAAGCTTCGATGAAGTAAGTACTGATTAGTTGTTTTTAAGTGTTGATAGATATTTCCGATTGCTCTCACTTGACCATTAGGATACCAAATCTTAAAATCACCTTTTTTTTCGCCCCAGATAATATTGTATTCCGCTTTTTTGCTTTTATCTGGATAATACTCAACTGCAAGTCCTGTATAAGGTCGATTATTCTGTGTAAAAATACCACTATTTGTGCTAAGATCACTAAGTTGGCGCTGGCTAGAGCAAGCATTCAAGAGAAGAACTATGCCAATAATTTTAAACAGGAGAATATAGGCTTTCATTTTTACACAAGATATTTCCCCAAATATAGGAAAAATGTAAAAACCAGCTATTGTGAAAATGATTTAAGGTTTCAGCCTAAGGCTTCAGCTCATATCCGGCTCTGTTCCAGGAGTTAACTCCACCGCGAACATTATAGAGTTCTTTAAAACCCATTTGAGACATGGCTCGCATAGCCTGATTGCTTCTGTTGCCGGAGCGACAGATAATGACTACTGGCTTTTCTTTATTTAGTTCCTGAACCTTTTTTTGAAACTCTTGATCATATAAATTTATCAAAAAAGAATTCTCAACTACCCCCGATCTCCACTCACCTTCTGTCCTGACATCGAGAATCTGTACGTCAGAGCCATTTTCAATCAAATCTTTAGCTTGTTGCACATTGATTTGATGCGTGCCCGGATTTCCGTCACCGATGTAGCCTGCTGAATAGGCTTTCCAACCAAGAAGAGATAGGATAATGACAGCAAAAATTATGGTATTGAATTTCATTTTCTCTTAATTAATATTTGCATTAATGGTTGTTTGAAGTTGAGCTGCACTCATATAACCTGATTGTCTCCAAAGTTGTTTCCCATTCTTAAAAAGAATAAGTGTAGGAACGCCTCTTACTTTCAATGATTGAGCAGCTGCCGGATTTTTATCCACGTCAATTTTAACTACCTGAAGATTACCGGAATTGTTCTTGG
>SLKL01000017.1 GCA_007134625.1 Saprospiraceae bacterium | reverse complement strand
TGTGGGGACCTTGCATGCAACGTCCATAAGAGTTTTTTTGACACTTATACTCGAGTTTAGTTCTACAGGAGGTTATTGCATTGTCGAAATGCTCACCTCATTGCAGGGCAAGTAATTGAAGGTTTATGTAAAGTGAAAAGATTTTCTTTTCTTGACAGTTAATACTTAATCTTAATGCGAAAAAGCTTGATTATTAATTCATTTCTTTCTTTTCGTTTTTCAATCCAAAAGAGAATCGCTTGTTGAAGATGGTATTGAATTTATTTTAAGTAGCTTTCAATTCTCATTTTTTTGCTAATTGGTATTAAGTTTGCAGTTATAATTAGTTGAAAAGATTTTAAATTTTAAGGATTGAAACGAGCTGCAATTAAGGGGGTCATGGGATATCTTCCTGAAGATAAACTCACCAATAAGGATTTAGAAAAACTGGTTGATACTTCTGATGAGTGGATTAAAACACGTACCGGCATCAGCGAGAGAAGGATTTTGAAAAAGGAGGGATGGGCATCCTCTGACATGGGTGCTGAGGCTGTTAAAGGACTTTTGAAAAAAACCAATACGAGTCCTGATGAAATTGATTTACTGATTTGTGCTACAGTTACTGCTGATATGGTCTTTCCGGACAATGCCAATACCATTTGTGATAAGTCGGGAATAAACAATGCTTTCGCTTTTGATATTAATGCTGCTTGTTCAGGATTTTTATATTCCCTGACGACCGGTGCCAAATATATTGAATCCGGGATGTGCAAAAAAGTGATTGTAGTAGGTACGGATATGATGTCTTCTATAATAGATTACACAGATAGAACGACTTGTGTTCTTTTTGGTGATGCTGCAGGAGCTGTTTTGTTAGAAGCCTCGGATGATGATACGGGAATAATAGACTCTCAGTTTGGTGGTGATGGAGCAGGAAGAGCATTTCTTCATATGAAAGCAGGAGGCTCAAAAAGACCTTCAACGGTTGAGACGGTTATGAATCGGGAGCATTTTGTTTATCAGGAGGGTAGGTCGGTGTTTAAGTATGCAGTCAGGGGAATGGCGGATTATATTGGTACGGTCATGAAGCGCAGTGGGCTGAATGCTGAGGACATAAACTGGGTGGTGCCACATCAGGCCAATTTGCGGATTATCAACTCTGTAGCTTCGGTAGCCGGCGTGCCGATAGAGCAGGTGATGATAAATATTCACAAATATGGGAATACCACTTCAGGTACTTTACCATTGTGTCTTTGGGATTATGAATCACAGCTAAAAAAAGGAGATAATTTAATATTGACCGCATTTGGTGGTGGGTTTACCTGGGGTGCAACCTACATTAAGTGGTCTTATGATGGCATTGATTTTTCATCCTGATAATGGATTGGGTGGAACAGAGTTAAGTGATTACAATATAGTTGCCTTGCTGTTACCCTGATTAAGTCGGGAGTGAGTATATTTGCGAAAAATTTCAAATAAATGGCGAATACATCAGACATTAGAAACGGTTTGTGCCTTGAGTTTAACAATGACATATTTAGTGTTGTGGAATTCCAGCATGTTAAACCGGGAAAAGGAAATGCTTTTGTTAGAACAAAGATCAAAAGTCTTACGAGCGGAAAAGTACTTGACCATACTTTTTCTGCGGGGCACAAAATCAATGTTGTTCGGGTTGAGAGAAGAAAGTTCCAGTTTCTCTATAACGACGATATGGGTTATCACTTTATGGATAACGAAACTTATGAACAAGTATCTATTCAAGAAAATATGATTGATAATCCGGGTATGCTTAAGGAGGGCTCAGAGATCGAAGTTTTGTTCCATGCTGAAAAAGATATTCCGCTAAGTGTTGACCTTCCGCAGTATATGGTATTTGAGATAACTTACACTGAACCGGGAGTAAAAGGGGATACAGCAACCAATACATTGAAGCCTGCAACGATTGAAACCGGAGCAGAAGTCAGAGTTCCACTTTTTATTAATCAAGGTGACAAGATTAAAGTAGATACAAGAACAGCCTCTTATGTTGAGCGTGCCAAGTAATTATTTTTTTTAAAAAACAAAACCATAGTTATGGAATATAAGGATATACTCAATTTGATTAAAAGCATAAATAAGTCCGACCTTACTGAGTTTAAAATGAAGCAAGGCGATTTTGAACTTGTTATCAGAACGGATAAATATGTTAAATCCGGCACCACGGTTGTTTCTTCTCCTCCGCAAGTTGTTCAGGCACCACCTGCTGCTCAGCAGGTAGCACCTGCGCCTCAGGTTCAAAGTACTGCAGCTCAGGATGATTTAACATCTAAAGGACAACCAGATACTTCTTCGGAAAAGGCTCAGGATGAGTCCTCAGCAGGAAAAGGGCTAATAGAAGTAAAGTCCCCGATAGTAGGTACATTTTATCGAGCACCATCGCCCGATAAAGGTCCATATGTGAAAGTAGGAGATCAGATTGAAGTAGGTTCGGTCATATGTATTGTAGAGGCAATGAAACTGTTTAACGAAATTGAATCAGAAGTTAGCGGTAAAATTGTCAAAGTAATGGTAGATGATGCAAGTCCTGTGGAGTATGATCAGGTTCTGTTCTTAGTCGAACCGGCTTAATTTCATCGTTAGGTATATTTTATTTAACTAACCAGAGACTCCATGTTTAAAAAAATATTAATTGCTAACAGAGGTGAAATAGCACTAAGGGTGATCAGGACATGCAAAGAAATGGGGATTAAAACAGTCGCTGTTTATTCCACAGCTGATCGCGAGAGTCTTCATGTGCGATTTGCTGATGAAGCTGTTTGCATTGGCCCACCTTCTTCATTACATTCTTATCTTAGTGTGCCCAGAATAATGGCTGCCGTTGAGATTACCAATGCTGATGCGGTGCATCCCGGATATGGTTTCCTTGCAGAAAATGCTGATTTCGCAGAAATATGTGCGGAATACGGTATCAAGTTTATTGGACCCTCACCTGATATGATCAGAAAAATGGGTGATAAAGTAACGGCTAAAGAAACTATGATAAAAGCCGGGGTTCCTGTAGTGCCCGGATCAGATGGTTTGATTGCCAGTCTCGAGGATGCAGAAAGAATGGCAGAGGAAATTGGCTACCCCGTTATTTTAAAAGCTACAGCAGGTGGTGGTGGAAAGGGAATGCGTATAGTTACCAAGAAAGAGGAACTTGAAAAGAACTGGAATATGGCTCGTCAGGAAGCACAAAATGCTTTTGGGAATGACGGCATCTATATAGAAAAATTTATAGTTGAACCCAGACATATCGAGTTTCAGATAATTGGAGATCAACACGGAAATGTAGCTCACTTGTCAGAGAGAGATTGTTCCATTCAGCGTCGTCATCAGAAATTGGTCGAAGAGTCTCCATCTCCCTTTATGACTAAATCTCTAAGAGAGAAAATGGGTGAGGCAGCTGTAAGAGCCGGTAGCTTCATTAATTATGAAGGAGTTGGTACGGTTGAATTTTTAGTTGATGCTGATCGCAACTTCTACTTTATGGAGATGAATACCAGAATTCAGGTGGAACATCCCGTAACTGAAGAAGTAATTGATCACGATTTGATTAAAGAGCAAATTAAGGTAGCAGCCGGAATTGAGATAAGTGGCAAATCTTATGCGCCCAAGCTACATGCCATTGAATGTAGGATAAATGCTGAGAATATATATGCAGATTTTAGACCCTCACCGGGACTTATTTCATCATTTCATTCTCCAAAGGGTCACGGAATTAGGGTAGATACGCATGCCTATGCAGGTTATACTGTTTCACCTTATTATGACTCAATGATAGCGAAGGTTATTTGCAGAGCTCAGACAAGGGACGAATGTATTTTGAAAATGCAGAGAGCCTTAGATGAGTTTGTTATAGAAGGTGTAGACACTACGGTTGATTTTCACCGACTTTTGATGAGAGATGAAAATTTCAGAAAAGGAAATTACGATACAGGCTTTATGAATACTTTCAAGCTTGAAAAACCATCCTGATATCAGGCTCTTTGATTCTTGTATCCTCTTTCTGATGAATTAAATAATGAGAAGTTTTCTCCGACTTGTTGGCTTACTGAAAAACTACAAGCTGCCACTTGCACTGCATATTTTGTGCAACCTGTTGATGGCTGTTTTTACTATATTTAGCCTGCCGGCCATTATACCCTTTTTTCAGCTTTTCCTCAATCAGGAACTCAGTCAGGCTGTAATGCCCGATGAGGCAATGGCATTGAGCAATGCTGATGAATGGATAAAGTATTATTTTCTTTCCTTCTTAAGTGATATGGATAAAAACCGCGCTCTACTCGTTATGTGCGGTTTAATTGTACTTTTATTTTTCCTGAAAAATCTATTTCATTACCTTGCAATGTTTTTTCTGGCACCAATTCGAAATGGAATAGTTCATGACTTGCGAAGTATGCTCTTTTCCAAGATTTTGAATATGCCTGTGAGTTATTATGATGATAAAAACAAAGGTGATCTGCTTTCCCGCTTCAGTATGGATGTAATGGAGGTGGAGAGCAGCGTATTGAAATCACTTGAAAAGGCAGTACGCGAACCTCTTTTAGTTTTGGGTAGCCTTGGTTTTATGCTTTATCTGAGTCCTCGTTTGACGCTTTTTGTATTTGTCCTGATTTTTATTACTGCGGTAATTATTGGTGGCATCTCGCAACAATTAAAGAAGAAGTCCAAAATCGTTCAGGAGACATTGGGCAAACTGTTGAGTTTTGTTGATGAGACAGTTAGTGGAATTAAAGTAGTAAAAGCCTTTAGAGCTGAAACCTTTCTTACCGATCGATTTTCTGCTGTAAATGCCCATTATAAATATGTATTGAACCGTGTCTTATGGAGACGGGATTTGTCTTCTCCTCTAAGTGAGTTTTTAGGTATTACTGTAGTTTGTGTTCTTTTTTATTTTGGTGCGCAGGCAGTTTATAATGAAGAAATATCTTCGGAAGCCTTTCTTGCATTTTTGCTGGCTTTCTTCTACATCATTAATCCTTCCAAGAGTTTTGCCAATGCTTACTACAATATTCAGAAGGGACTTGCTGCCTTGCAAAGAGTTGAGGACATAGTACTTTCAGATGTAGAAATGTTAGAGTCTGTGGATGCTAAATCAATTAGAAAAATTGGAAAGGGTATAGAGGTGAAAAATGCCTTTTTTGAATATAATGGGGCTGATAAAGCTGCCATTAATGATGTCAGTTTTTTTATTAAGGCAGGTACTACTACAGCATTAGTTGGGAGATCAGGCTCAGGTAAAAGTACCCTTACTGACCTGATAGCCAGATATTATGACGTTCAGGGTGGGCAAATTTGTTATGATGGTGTTGATGTGAGAGAAATAAAAATTGATGATTTGCGAAAAATTATGGCTGTTGTATCACAGGAGCCTGTATTGTTCAATGATACAATTTACAACAACATTGTTTTTGGCCTTGAGGGATGTAGCAGAGAGCAGGTAATTGATGCTGCTAAAAAGGCCAATGCCCATGATTTTATCATGGAGACACCAAATGGGTATGAAAGTGGTGTCGGAGACAGGGGTAATTTATTGTCCGGTGGACAAAAGCAGAGAATAGCTCTGGCAAGGGCAATTCTTCGAGATCCCCCTTTACTTATTCTTGATGAAGCTACTTCAGCTCTTGACTCAGCCTCCGAAAAGTTGGTACAAAAAGCTTTGGAGCAAGTTATGAAAGGGAGAACTTCAATTGTTGTAGCGCATCGATTATCAACAATAATGAATGCAGATCAAATTGTTGTGCTGGATGAAGGCAGAGTTGTTGAAACAGGAACGCACAAAGAGTTGATGGAAAATAAGGGAGAATACTATAAATTCATTAACTTGCAATCTCTAAGTGATTCTGACAGTATATGATGAAGGGATTTTCTTTCTTGTTGGTCCTCTTTTCGATAATCCTGCTGCCCACTGTTTTGCAGGGACAGATAACTGTATCCCCGCATTCTTTACCTCAGGTAGGTGATACGCTTAGACAAATGGTGGACAATATGCCTGTAGGTGCCACTATCGGGAATGAAGGACCCGATCAGGTATGGGATTACTCTACTTTGCAAGGGATGTTTGTTTTGGAGACAATTTTTCACAGCAGAACCCGTGGTAAGCACAATACTAAGTTTCCCAATGCCAATTCTGTCTTGTTTTTATCTGGTGGTATTGAGAGTTATTTTCAATTAGGTGAAAATGAAATGAAAGAGTTGGGTGTGTCAGGCGGGGATCCACTTAATCTTGGTTTAGACTTGATCGGCAACTATGTGCCGCCAATTAATGGGAAAAGAGCAGATATTACCTATGGGGATAGTTTTAGAGAAAACAGTTCTCTTGTGTTTCCTATTGCTGCAGGGCAGTTGCCCGATACCCTTTTTACTGATTTTCCGTTTACACCGGACAGCATAAGGTTGAGAGTACAGATTAATCGAGAGGAAGTGGTGGATGCCTGGGGCTTGTTGCTCATCCGTGAAGCCATGTTTGAGGTAGTTCGCTTAAAGAGGATCGAAAGTTCAGTTTCCAGAATTGATGTAAAAACAGGTTTTTTTCCCTGGGTAGATATATCGGATTTAATGGGAATAGATGAACTTGGTGAACAGCGTTCTGTGAGTTATTTCTACTACGATGAGTTTTCCAAGGAACCTGTTTTAACGCTCAGCCTGGATGAGGAGGAGAATATTACAAGAGCTGACTATATTTATAATGAAGTGACAGCCGCAGATGTCTTTGCCGGCTATCCTGAAGAAAGTGGATTATACGTGAGCCCCAACCCATCTTATGGCTTTATTGCTCTCAGTTTTATCAACCTGAATCCTGGAAGGTATAAAGTCCGTATTATGAATATATTGGGTGTTACAAAATGGGAATCAAACTACAGAATTGATGGTAATAAAAGAGAGATGGTGGACATTTCCCATTTGGAGGCGGGCACTTATTTGTACTCTTTGGTGGATGCCCATAACAATATCATATCGACACGCAGACTGGTAATAATTCGACCCTAAAAAAGATACCCTAGTTAGAACTATATTCAGTAATTGGATGTTAAATATTACTATAAAATTAATTTAGAGAAAATGCTATTTGTTGCTGAAAGTGCTAAAGAAAAAATTCTTCAGATTAGGGAAAAAGAGAGTTACGGTCCAGATTATTTCGTTCGTGTGGAAGTAACAAGTGGTGGTTGTTCAGGCTTGACCTATAATATGGTATTTGACAATACAGAGCGGGAAAACGATCAGGTTTTTGAGCACAATGGAGTAAAACTCGTCACTGATTTAAAGAGTTTCTTGTATCTCTGCAATACCACACTCGAATTTTCGGGTGGTCTTGATGGACAGGGTTTTTACTTTAATAATCCCAATGCAGCCAGAACCTGTGCTTGCGGTGAAAGCTTTTCTTTGTAGCTTTTCCTTTCTAATGCACAATTATCATAAACTTTTTCTTCTTTCCGGATTCAATAAGTATGTATTTTTCGGCTACCAAATCATGTCTGTCAAATTGGTGATCGATATCTGTTACCTTTCTTTTGTTTACGGAAAGTGCATTGCCGGATATTATTCTTCTCAGTTCACTTTTTGATTTAAAAAACTGACTGTGCTCGGTAAGCAACTCGGTAGGAGTTAAGCCTTCTCCCAAAACTCCTATGTTGATGTTGGCAGATGGAATTTCCATAGCTACCATTTTCAGGATCTCTGGTTTCAGCCCCTCCAATCTCTCCGCCGTAAACTTTTTATCAAAAAGGAGGGAAGAGACCGTTTCTACTGCTTCAGTATCTTCTTTTGAGTGTATTCTGCTGCAAAGTTCTTCGGCTAAGGCTCTTTTTACGGCATTTGGGTCTGAATGAATATTTTCAACCAACTCGATTATTTCTTTTTTCGGCTTGAGTGAAAAGGTCTTCAAAAATCTTGGCAGATCCCTGTCGTCTGCATTTAGCCAAAACTGGAAAAATTGATAAGGTGAGGTAAGATTGGGGTCGAGCCAGATGTTTCCGCTTTCAGATTTTCCAAATTTGGTGCCATCTGCTTTGGTCAGTAGGGGAGTGGTTACCGCATAAGCCTTACCATCCTTTATATTCCTGCGGATGTATTCCGTTCCGCTTGTGATGTTGCCCCATTGATCTGAACCACCCATTTGAATTTTGCAACCAAAATTTTTATACAAATGATAAAAGTCATAAGCCTGCAATAGCTGATAACTGAATTCAGTAAAGGAAAGGCCGGTGTCCAACCTGTTTTTAACAGAGTCTTTCGCCATCATGTAATTGACCGTAAGGCTTTTGCCGACATCCCTTAAAAATGTAAGCACATTCATGTCCTTATAAAAGTCATGATTATTCATCATCATTGGTCCACCGGGCAGATCAAAATCACCGAGTAATTTTTCAAATTGTGCCTTTTGATGGTTGAGATTGGCTTCTAATTCCTCCTCATTTTTCAGTTCTCTTTCCTTATCCTTAAATGAAGGATCCCCTATCATTCCTGTAGCGCCACCCATCAACACGATAGGCTGATGTCCTCCCTGTTGAAAAAACTTCAACATCATGATTTGAACATAATTTCCTATCGTTAACGAAGGTGCAGTCGGGTCAAAACCAATATAAGCTTTACATGCCGGTTTTTTGAGTTCTTCATCTAATCCCGGGCTCATATCGTGCAGCATACCCCTCCACTGCAATTCCTTTAAAAAATCCATCTATTAAAAAATTTGCGCAAAATTAATAAAATTACGGAGTTCATATACAGATTTGGGTTCAGGTTTTTTTAGCTGCTTACTTTAGCTTTTGGTTTCTGGTTTCTGGCTTTTGGCTTCTGTGCACATGTCACATGTGTGCCTCTAGCTACTATCTTGTGAGCTGGAAGCTAATAGCAGGTAGTGAGTAGCTAATCAGACCAATAACCAGTAGTTAAAAGCCAATTTATTGATTCATGCAATGATTAATAAGCTGCCAGAAGCTAGAAGCTAGAAGCCAGTAGCTAGAAGCCAGTAGCTAACAGCTAGTAGCCAGAAGCCAGGATCCTGAAACTAAAAGTCAATGACCAACTTATGCAATTTTTTCCAATTTTCCCTATTAAGTATATTGAATCAAAAAGCCAAAACAAGTGTATCTATGTCTGGATTACTTTTTCATTGTTTTTCACAGTCTTTTGATTGTGTTTAATGTGTTCGGTTGGATTTTTCCTGTCCTGCGATTTTGTAACTTGATTACACTTTTGCTAACCGGTGGCTCATGGTTTATTTTAGGGATATTTTACGGAATTGGTTATTGTCCGCTAACTGATTGGCATTATATGGTATTGAGAGAATTGGGTGAAACCGGAATGCCTCCATCATACATTCAATACATACTTGATCGTTTGCTTGGTATTCAGATTACTCCTTTGCAGGCTGATGTGGTTACCATAGGCGTGTTTTTTCTTGCTTTGATGGCTTCCCTTTACGTCAATATGAAAGCCTATAAAAGGAGTCGCAAATTGAATTGAAGTCAGGCTATTCCATTTTCGTGAATGAATAAATCCTGCGCTTATCAACTATTTCCATAGTGATATGATAAATTCCAGAAGGAAAGTCTGCAATATTGATTTTTGTAAAGTTGGATCTGCCTGAAAGCTGAATAGTTTTCATCAATTCACCCTTGTTATTGTGAATTTGAAGACTTGTATTCTTTTCCAAAGGAGCATCCCACTGAAGTACAATCTGATCTTTTGCAGGATTGGGGAACACTATAATCTGGAGTTTTTCATCGATATCCGAAACTGATGTAGCATCTAAAAGATAGCATTTTTCCATTTCGCAACCATTTTGATCAGAAATAGTGACACAATACAATCCCGAACTTAATTGATCGATGTCAGCCAGTGTATCCCCGGTGGACCACAAATAATTGTAGGGCGGCGTTCCTCCTGTTACGCTCGTCATGATGCTGCCGTTATTTTCAGAATCATCCGGGTAAGTTGGTATGATTTCAATATTCAGACTGTCAGGTTCACTGATTATCCAGGGTCCGAATTCCTCTTCTTTTCCGGTTACGGTGCTGATGGTCAGGTAATAGGTTCCGGCAGACAAATCATTAACTTCAACTCCTTCACTTCCATTGCTCCACAGTAAAATCGGGTTAGGTGCTCCTTCCAGCAATTCAATGGATATTTTTCCATCTGCATTACCATGACAACTGATGTCTTCTTTTTCAGCTTCAACAAATGGCATGCTGTTAATTACCTCAATTTCGCTACAAATTTCATCTTCATAGCATGAATTAAATGCTTTTAAGCAAACCTCAAATACACCTGATGAATCAAACAGGTAAACCGGAGACGCAAGGCTGTCAGTAAAGCCATCCCCAAAATTCCAGTGGAAATGAGTAGCTGCCGATGAGTTATTCTCCAGTGTGAGTTGATCGAAAAATACTTCATATTCAAAATCACTTGTCGGCAGAAACTCATCTAAATCTGCTTCAAAAGAGGTTTTTATTCCCGGACTCAAATGGTAAAAGGTTCCGCTCGCTGAGCTTATCAATTCGGTACTTCTTACCATGTACTCAACGATGCCAGACGGAGGACATTTTTTTAGAAAAAAGGTATCCGTGATTATTTCATCCTTAATTAAAGTATATGAATAATCATCTGCTGCACGGTAGTAAAGATAGTACCCTTCGGCCGAAGAAACTGATGTCCATGAAATAATTAAAGTGTCAGTAGCTTGTGAGATATGAATATCTTCAGGTGGCTGAGACACATACATGGATAGGGTAGGGTCGCCCATTAGTGCCATATGTACTCCTCTTGGAAATAAACCGGTTTGATAAATGCTGTTGTTGTTTTTCGATTTTAAGACTGAATAGCCTATTGGTTTACCCATAGCCATATGGTGAAATTGCCAGTTGGGTCTGCCTGCCCATACATTAGTCAAAACGGTTCCCGAAGCAAGGGCTGCGCGCAATAGATTGTTGGTATAACCCCAGTCCCCAAAATAAGAACCGAAAAGCATGGTGAAAATGGATTGGATGGAATCCGTAGCCAAATTAGATGTACTGATAATTCCCCCGGCATTGGATGGATTGCCCGGTCCCGCACCGTAACTCCAGAGGTAAGGTTCATTCTGTAAAGTAGATCTGTAAGGTAAAACGTGAACACTGTCTATTCCAAACATTACAGAAAAGTTTTTGTGACCATTTTGACCAAAACCTTCATCGATACCCCCAAAGTTATTGTGTACAAGCCCTCTTTCAACTGAAGAGATTTGCCCCCTGCGCCATAGGTGATTTTTATCTAAATAATTTCTGAGTAGGTCTTCCTCTGATTTATCAAATGCGGGTAAGTCGTGAAAATCAATTCTTCCCACAGCCAATTGCAAAAGCCCGGGAAAGGTACTTTGGTCGAATTTGCCATCGCCGGGAACATTGTGGTTTCTGGGGTCCGATGCGACTGTTATATTTACTGTCTGATCTGTCCAGTTTCCTGTCATGCTTCCGTAGTAACCATCAGCAGGCCAGGCTCCCTGATGATCGGGATGTCCATCGGGAACAATATTTCCTGAATAGGGTACAGGAACACTACCCAAAAGTAACAGGCTGTAAAAGTTTTCATCAGGATGTTCATTGTAGGCGTTGATTACTCTTTCCCGTAGCTCAGGAGGGCTGTCATTCTCAGAGCAATAGAGGATAACAACCTTCCATCCTTCATTTTCCATATCATTTACCAATCGCGCTATTTCTGTTTCCAGGCTTACTTTGAAGGAACTGTCTATTGCCAAAATACACATCCCCCTGTGATGCTCCGGTGGTAATTCAATTCCACTGTAAAGATATCCATTGCTATTTGGTCCGGTTAAGACTTTTTCAACTCTGTATTCATACAAAACCCCAGCTTCTATATTGGTATCTTTCCAGTTCAGTGAATCAGGAGGTAATGTCGCGAGGATGGAACCCCAGAAATTTGCTGAGGGCTCCTTTCTATAAATATTATAGGATTGTGCATTATCGTCATGAACCCAATTTAATTGAATGTAAGATTCGGCTTGGTTGGTAGTAGTTTCAATTATCACAGATCGATCGAGGTCGTGAATTACCTGCGAGTGGATGATAAAAGATAGCAAGAGAAAAGATATAGTAAATACAATAGCCTTCATAGAATTGTTTTTGCTAAGATAAATAAATTTCTATATTGGATGAGTTTTTTCTTGAGTATATCACTCGTTTTTTCTTTTTAAATGTTAAATTTTATGCACTTAAAAGGAATTTTTCGGTATTGATTTGTATTTTAGGAATGTAAGCCTTAGTTTTACCCGAAATTTTCAATTTATCCAAATTTGAAAATGTCTTTTTGCGCCCATAATAAACCATTGATTATGAAGACTGCTACACTTTTCGCAATTGTTTTTTTCCTCATTTCTGCTCATACCCCTCTTCATGCTTATACGCCACCCGGTTTTGATAATGATACCGGCGAAGAACCACCTGCCACTTACCGATCTGACTGCGCTATGGCTAAAGCCCAAAAAGATTTGGCTATTAATAGAGTAAGAGCAAGGATTATGACAGGGGGTGATAAATGGTGGGACTTAAGTAGAGCAAGGTATGTGGTGCCGACACCTCCTGCAGGACAGCCTGAAATATCCTCTATTTTTGCTGCTGGATTATGGCTTGGGGGTTTTGACGAGGAATTCAACCTAAAATTGGCTGCACAAACCTATAGAAGAGAAAGCAGTAATGA
>SLKL01000074.1 GCA_007134625.1 Saprospiraceae bacterium | reverse complement strand
TTTTTTTAGATGAGTCCTGCCAGGTCTTTGACTTCTCTTAGTGTTTGGGCGGCAACTTTTCTAATTTCTCTGCTGCTCTCTTTGATTCTGCTTTTGACTGCTTTTTTATCTGCTTGAATCTCACTGTATTTCTCTCTAAATGGGCGGGTATATTCCACAAGGCTGTCAGCAAGTGCCATTTTAAACTCACCGTAAGCCAGATTTCCTTCTTTGTATTTTTCCAGAAAATGATTGCAGGCTTGCTCGTCAGTTTCCCTGAAAATGTTAAAAAGGTTTTCCACGCCAGGACTCATGACTTCTGTTGGTCCCTCACCTGAGTCAGTTACTGCAGATCGAATTTGTTTGGCGATTTTTTTCTCATCAGCAAAAATGTCAATGTTGTGCTTTTCTCCAAGGGAAGCACTCATTTTTCTATTTGGGTCCGCTGTTGACATTACTTTCGGAATTCTCGTAAAAAGCGGCTCAGGTGGATGGAAATACTCCTTGCCCACCTGATAATTAAATCGCTGTGCTATGTTTCTGGTCAACTCGAGGTGTTGCTCTTGATCCTTTCCGACGGGCACATAATGCGCTTTGTATATTAGGATATCAGCAGCCTGCAGCACCGGATAGCTGTACAGAGCAGCAGAAATAAAGATATCCTTGTCCTTGTCTTTGATCTGCTGAGACTTATCCTTAAACTGCGTCATTCGACCTAATTCTCCGAAACTTGTATTGCACTGAAAAATCCATGCCAGCTCTGAATGCTCGGGTATGAGGGATTGCACAAAAAGATTTTCTTCCTTCATGCCACAAGCCAAAAGCTGATAAACCAGATTCCAGCTTTGTTCTGCCAGTTTTTTGGGATTATAGGGCATGGTCATGGCGTGATAATTTACCACACCGTAGTAGCATTGATAATCCTTTTGCAGCTCCACCCAGTTTCTGATAGCACCGAGATATCTACCAAGGTGGAGATTACCCGTGGGTTGGATACAGGATAAAATGGTTTTCTTTTGCTCCATTGGAATTAACTGTTTAGTGCTGCAATCAGGGAAATTTCAACACTTGCATCTTTGGGAAGATTGGAAACCTCCACCAATTCTCTTGCGGGAGGATGAGGACCGGAAAAGTAACCGGCATAAATTTCATTTATTCGGGCGTATTGTCTGATATCGCGGACGAAAATAGTACACTTTACCACATAATCAAAATCCAAACCCGCAGCCTCTAGTATGGCCTCCAGGTTTTTCATAATCATGTGAGTTTCTTCACCTACGTCGCTATTGAGCATCTTACCCGAGACCGGATCGAGGGCGATCTGACCGGATACAAATAAAAAACCGCCCGCCCGAACAGACTGACTGTAAGGGCCAACAGGACTTGGAGCTCTATCTGTATTGATTGCTCTTTTCATATCGACATTAAGATAGGGGACAGAGAGGGTTCTAAGCCCGCTCAGCCCTACTCTATGATATCTTCTTCATCGAACGCCTGAATAACTACTCTACCCTTGTAGTACATTGAACCTTCATGCCAGAAAGCTCTGTGATACAAGTGAGATTCACCTGTTGTTGGGCAGGTTGCTACCTGAGGAGCTGAAGCCTTATAATGCGTTCTTCTCTTTCTTTTTCTCTGCTTAGAAATTCTACTCTTAGGATGTGCCATGACATCTAAATTTTAAAGTTATTAATATTTTAAATCTTTCTTTATCTGATCCCAGATACCTCCCTCTTCAGGTGGCTGCTCATCGAAATCGTCCCCTTTGAGCTTTTCCAGAACCTTAAAATTACAGGGAGGTTCTTTTTCCTCCTCGCAATCGTATATTTTTTTTATCGGCAAACTCAAACAAACCAATTCATAAACGTGCGGTGACAAATCAAAGTGCGAGTCTTCCGCACTGATAAACAGAATTTCATCATCACCTTCTGTTTCTCCTTCATCCAAAGAGTGTGCCATTTTTACTACCAGTCTGTAATCTGCTTTGACCGGCAACATAATATCCGCCAGACAACGATCACACTGACAGCCGATACGCCCTTCAATATCAAAGGAAAAAACCATCAGCGAGGGCTTTTTCTCTAATTCTACTTTCACCTCTACCGCAGCATCCTGAATGGGAGAATTTTCAAAGTTTCTGAAAAAATCCCGTCCCGGTTCAAAGCTCCAGTTGTACCTTTCTTTAACCCATCCTTTGATGGGTATTAAGTATTCTTTTAAGCCGGACATAATCGAGTTCGATAAAATGGAGCGCAAAGATACGCTTTATCACTTAAAATCAATGGCTTTGGGGATAATTTTTTCATTGATACAGTTTAGTGAATACTCAGGAATGAATTCAAGGCTTTAAATCAACTATAAGTTATCTTCCCCTGACTATAAGCAAATGATTTTGCTTGTACAAATTTTTATACACGCTCTATACCCTTATAGATGGTAAAAACGCTTCGTAGTTCAATGCATAAAAATCAAGGAATCTGTTTAGGAACAAAACTATTAAACCCATAAAAAAAGTCCTGACCGGCGAACCGATCAGGACTTTTAATATCTAAATTTCAGTCAGCTGAAATTAATCCATTCTGATGAAACGGATAGGAGCCACGTCAATTCCGTTAGCTCTGATGATATAGACACCGGGTGCCCAATCAGCGATATCCATTTCGATAAGACCACCGGTGGTCTTAACAGTACGGAACAATCTACCTTCAAGACTGAATACACTCAATTCATATTCTTCCATGCTCTCAGGAGCTTCTACATACACCTGATTGCGAGCAGGATTAGGATAAGCGATCATGCTGAAGTCAGCCTGACCTCTGTCCGCTCTATCATTATTCATGTCACCTCCAACTAATGCCATTACAGCTTCTCCTGCAATATCAAATACATAAGGATCATTATTTGGATCGTTGTTTTCGATAGTTACAGTAGCTTCGTGAGCACCAACACTACCAGGGTTATACTGGATAATGAAAATTGCACTACTTCCATTATTGATTAAAGAAGCAGGACTAACGGTAACATTGAAGTATCCGGCATTAGCACCTGAAATGTCCACTGTAGGCGTACCAGTTAACGCCAATCTTCCGGGGCCAGCATTTTGAACCTGGAATACATGATTCTTAGTAGCTCCTTGAGAAATTACACCAAAATCAGTATTGTTAGACACTTCAGGAGTTGTAGAACCGTTTTCGATTTCATTACCAAGACCAAATACAGTCATAGAAGGCTCATTAACGGTAGCCTGAACAGTGAATGTATAAGGATCTCTACCTAAGTCAGAGTTATCGATAGATACAGTAGCGTTAAACACGCCTACAGCATCAGCAACAAATCTAACTCTGAAAGTACGGCT
>SLKL01000405.1 GCA_007134625.1 Saprospiraceae bacterium | reverse complement strand
TGGAAATCTAGCTAAATTTGTATTATCGCTCTTGATTTAGATATTGATCTGCAATTATTTATGCGAGTTAGAATAATAGAACTCAGGTTAATAACAAAACTGAATTTCTTAGAAAAACTACAATCAAAAACATTTCGCACCTATTTAATTTTGCTTCCCTAAATTTGCACAAAAAAAGTGAGTCGTAAAACAGGAGACTGGGGTGAGAAAATAGCTGTAGAATATTTACAAAATAAAGGTGTTCGCATTCTGGAGACCAATTGGAGGTCCGGACACAATGAATTGGATATCATTGGCATGGAGAGAGATACACTGGTTTTTTTTGAGGTAAAAGTGAGAAAAGTAGGCGGTGTCGGGGACATCATTGATGCTGTGGATAAAAACCAATTCCATCGACTGGCAAAAGCGGCTTCTGTATATATGCAGGAACACGAACAGGAGGGAGAAGTCCGTTTTGATTTGATCGGCATAACTTATTATGACAAAAAAAACTACAAAACCCGCCACATTCGGGATATTTTTTTTCCTACATAAGGTGTAATTATTTAAAAAGCATTATCTTTGCGCTCCGATTTTGAACCACAGATCAGTTCAATTCGTAAAACATTAAAGTAAAAAGAGAGTTTAAGATCAACGAAACGATTCAGACTCAATCAAAAAAGTAATAAAATGAAAAAGGAAATACATCCTCAAAATTATCGCCTTGTTGTTTTTAAAGACTTTAGTTGTGATGAGGCTTTTTTAACCAAGTCGGCTGCACCTAGCAAAGAAACTATCGTTTGGGAAGATGGCAACGAATATCCACTTATCAAACTGGAGATTTCAAACAAATCACATCCCTTCTTTACCGGAAAAATGAAGTTTGTCGATTCTGCAGGTAGAATTGATAAGTTCAACAAAAAATTCGGAAAGTCGAAGTTTGCTAAAAAAGATAGTGCTGAAGCAAAGGCAGAGGAGTAATTTTAGAGATAAAATATCGTTACTATACAATAGCTCCAATGATCATATTGGGGCTATTTTTTTATATATTTGAACACTGAATGGCGTTTAAGTATTTACTATTAAAGCCCAATTTTGGGACTTTTAATCCAAGTAAAAAAAATTACAGGATGAGAAACCTGATTTTCTTTGATGATTCAGAAAGAGACCACCTCTTACCATTCACATACTCACGACCTGTGTGTGAACTTAGGTTTGGTATATTAAAAATCAGGGAGAAGTGGGAACATGACTTAGGTGGTAAAGGCTCCTACATTACACAGGATTACCTGGCTGAGAAATACCCCATCACTATTTCCAATGACAATTATGTCATCAGCGGTTCTGTAATTCCAAATGAGCGATTGGTGAAACTCATTTCGCAGTTGAATTTCAATGAAGCACTTCTATCTAATGAAGAATTAATTGCGGCAAGACTCAACAAACAGCAGTTTGACAACCTCATGGACAATGGTCCTATTGACGAACTAATTGGTTACGAACTGACAACAACACCCGTCCGCAAAATCAATAGCTTACCTGATCTTATAAAAGACCGTAAAGAAGAATTTGAAAAAGATTTTGAACGCATCACCAAAGATCGTAAATCTGCCGCTATCCCAAAAGATGTAAAAGCGATTCATCCTGAGAAAATTTTCATTGAAGAGGGTGCACAAATCAGCCATTCGGTGCTCAATGCGACTGAGGGGTCGATTTATATCGGAAAAAATGCGCTGATCATGGAAGGAAGCTTCCTAAGGGGTCCTGTCGGATTGGGAGAAGGCACAGTAGCAAAAATGGGGACTTACATCTATGGACCCGTGGCTACCGGCCCACACTGCAAAATAGGAGGTGAACTCAATGACGTGACCATGATAGGGTACAGCAATAAAACACATCACGGCTTTCTCGGTCATTCCTATATCGGGGAGTGGTGCAACATAGGCGCAGGCAGCAGTAATTCCAATTTAAAAAATACCTACTCCAATGTTCGGCTTTGGAACTACCCTTCTGCCGAACCTCTTGATACCGGACTGTTATTTTGTGGCTTATTTATGGCAGACCATACCAAATGCGGAATTAACACTACTTTTAATACCGGCACTGTAGTTGGATATGCCTCCAATCTTTACGGTCCGATTATGCACCCGCGTTTCATTCCTTCCTTTAGTTGGGGAGGTGGCACGGACTGGGAAACACACAAGCCTCAGGGCGCACTAAATACGGCAAAGTCCATGATGAAGCGAAGAGGCCTTATACTCTCAGATGCTGATGAGAAAATTTTCATGGAGATTTTCAACATCTCATCACCTTACCGTGTTTGGGAAAATCAAGGCAAAAAATCTGAATAGGATGCGCATCCCACGCTGGAAAAAGTGGTTGAGCTACCTGATTGAGTTACATATCGAAAGCGCACCCGGTGATTTGAATCCACATCTATATGTCAGCCTGAAAAAGGGCAGGTTTCAGTTGTGTACAAAAAATGCCGTTTATTCCTACGAAGACAAATACGATAATTTCAAACGCATCTTCAAGCAACTTGATCTGGATTTTTTAGAAAATGGAAATGTGTTAATCCTCGGATTTGGTCTCGGTAGTGTCCCCATACTGTTGCGGCAAAATCGGCTAAAAAGGCTTAGTATAACAGGAGTAGAACTCGATGAAAATGTTATTTATCTCGCAAGTAAATACGCCTTAGACAAAATTGAATATCCCACTGAAATAATAGAAACTGATGCCGCTGCATTTATTCAGTCAACTAGCGAAAAATACGACCTCATCGTAGTGGATGTGTTCGTGGATGACGTTATACCTGAACAATGCCGAAGTCTTGAGTTTCTGGAGGCCTGTAAACAACGACTGAGCGATAAAGGAATTTTGCTTTTCAATGCGCTTGCTGCAACTGATGAAGATAAGGATGAGGCAGAGCAACTATATTTTGAAACTTTTGAAAAAGTCTTTCCAACCGGCAAATTGGTTGATGTTTTAGGGAATTACATCTTTGTCAGCAAAAAATCAAGTTTGAAAAATGAAAGTTAGTAAATATATCGACATGGAATTTACCCTTTATTTTTCTTACCTTTGCAACTCCAAAAAATAATCTGAATCATGTTTACTCTTAACATATATCTTCGTTTTTTCTTTTTAATCTTCCTTCTTCCGGTAGCCATTTATCTATCCATTGAATTTGGTTTCTGGTACAGTTTTCCATTCTACCTTTTCTGGGTTATTTTTCTGGTGGGTTACATATTACTGGGTACGGTACAATCTGCCGCTAAGAAAATGGAAAAAATGGATTTCTTAGGTGCTGAAAAAAGGCTAAAATTAACGCTCAGTACAAAACTACTTTTCAAAAC